>NZ_JAUBRA010000089.1:0-22954 GCF_036701555.1 Microcoleus sp. Pol10D4 | reverse complement strand
TGGCTCAGATTCATTGATATTTTCCTCGCTTTTTTTTACTATAGCATTTTCTGTACTCTTTGAGCGGGAAAGGAGTAGTATGTTGGGTTTCATGAATTCAACCCAACTTTTTTTACAATCACAATTTTATCATTTCCACCATTCTCATGGGATGCTTGTAAAGATAGCGATCGCATCACCAATCATAAAGAGCGATCACTATTTGCTTTTTCTGATAACCATTGGTGACAAGTTAAGACTTAATTGCATTTGTCAATCAGTAATATTACTCAAAAAAACTGCTTTTTTAGGAGTGGAACATTCACGATTTGAGAGGGAGTAGGTATAAATATCACCCTCGGCACGATCGCCCAAATCTCAGTTTTGGGTTCAAAATCCAAGTAAATGTTGAGCATAATTGCTGATTGACAAATGTTTTCTTAGCTTAACTTGTTACCAATGAGCAAGATGTGAGAATTTTGTATATTATATCACTTTTTAACAACATTGTACAAAACTGTACTAAATAAATTTAAACAGAGTAAAAAGCTTCAAAAATTGTGAACAAAATTGAATTTTTTTTATAAAAAATATCCTGATTTCTAAGAACCATAGGAGAAAAATTAAACAGTAAATTCAGGGATTAAACGACAAGCGTTTAATCCCTGTAATAGTGTATTAAGCCGCACATTGACTATTAAGGCATGGTGTAAAGATATGAACTGGATTATTAAGTTCTTAGATCATAATGGAATGCGTCCTATTATTGCTTTGGTTGTGATTATTGGTGCTCTGGCGATTACTCTCAAAAGTGATAAAATTTGTGTAGTGCAATTAGAATACCCCCCAGTTACTTCAAGAGCTGCTGGAACTCAACCCCAAATCATTTTTAGAGACAATCCTGTTTGCTCAAAGTATTTTGAAATAGCAGCATTGGTACTGGGTGGACTTCTGGGATTAACCGCACCAGGTAAATCGAGCAGATATCAGTCGGAAGATGAGGCAGCAAGAGAGAAGCCAACAACATCTGAGAAAAACTAATCACCGAGGGATGATTAATTTATGAGCTGGTAGGTTGGGTTGACGCAATGAAATCCAACCTCTTTTTCCACTCACAATCTTACCCATTTATACAATTTCAATGCGATGATTGCCCTAATAGTGATTGCCCCATCACGCATAAAGAGCGATCGCCCTTCACAGCAAATACCAAACAATCCGATGATTGTACAGAGTGCGATGCTTGAGTTAAACAAAAGATCGATCGCCCTATGGACAAAGATTTCTGCTAAAGTATAGCGCGTACTTAAATCAAACAGCCTACACTTGTGGAAAAAATTCCAAACGAGGCTTTAGTAGTTCGTGGCGGTCGCAATCGTCCTGAAGATATTAAACGCAGCACGGCAACTCACCCCAGCGGCATCACGGGAATTTCTGTAGAATGTGCAGTAGGATTATCTGTAGCAGAGTTAGCACTGACAATCCCTCATGGACAAGTTGGTGTGACGACAGTGGGTGAGGTTCGATCGTCCGAGGGAGATGTCATCCGTACTTCTGGCCGGAGCCCAAATCATGCAACATTAACTGGCTTAACACCAGAAAAAGCAAGTCTGCTGCTGACACCAACGATTCCTAATCCCTCACAACAATCATCCTGAGTTGAGCAAAAATATGAAATATCCCAGAATCTTTGCAGACTTTCATAATGCGGATGAACAAGGTCGCCTTCGCCTCAATTGCGTTGGTACGATTGAAGATTTGAGTCGCCAAAATATTAAGTTGGAAGATGGTCAATTGCTAGCATTGTATGACGAAGAGTTAGAAGTCGATGGCGTAGTGCAATATTCAGAAGAGGAAAGTCTTTGGGTTGCAGTAATTGATTGGAAGCAAATTAGGCAAGTAGAGGATATGCTTGTTCAAGCAACAGTCTAGTGCGATCGCTAGCTAAATGCGGGTATCAAGTAAAAGTTTCATTCCAAAACTTCCCACAGTTCGGCGACAGGAGCAATGAAATCTCCTAATATTTCACCGCTTCCTTTCATTGCACCAAAGGTGGGGCGTGGATCTTGGGTGGTCGCAGGATAAATAATCACTAATGCTTTTCCTTCATGGATGACGGTTAAAGGGGTTTTGGTACGTTCGACCTCTATAAATAGAGCCTGGAGGGTTTGAGGTAATTCAGTAGTAATAATTTGTGCCATTTGTTGATAGTTTACAATCTTATTCTATTTCTACTATGATAATGCGAGGATTAGACGGAAAGCGATGCTTGAATGAAAAAAAAGCGATCGCCCCTCGCACCAAATACCAAACACTGCGATTATTCTACGGAGTGAGATCGCCACTTTCTTATACTCCGAAGGTTTAGGTTTTGCCGATAGTAAACCGGGTCGAGGTCAATAAGGGGCGATCGACACTCGTTATAATCAAAGTATCAATTCTCTACCAGATGCCGCGATGACCATCAAAGAACTCCTCATCCAAGAAATCGATAGCACCCCTGACGAACTGCTCGCAGATATTCTTAGCTTGGTACGATCGCTAAAATCCACTCCAAACCCCCAACTTAATACCTACGAACAACTGCTAGAGCGCATCGACTACCTCGAAGCCATCATCGGCATCCGCAAAGGACTCGAAAGCTTTGATCGAGGAGAAGGTATTCCAGCCGAGAGAGCCATGACAGCGCTACAGCAGCAGTTCAACATCCCTCCTCGTCTATGAGTTATCAAGTCATAATCCAACCACCCGCCTTTCAAGAAATTGAAAACGCCTACCGTTGGATGTGCGATTATCTGAGTGCTGATGCCGCAAATCAGTGGTACTACGACCTCCAAGATGCGATCGCATCCCTGCAACAGTTTCCTTACCGTTGCTCAGTTGCCCCCGAAGCAGCCATCATTAATCGAGAAATTCGACAACTTTGGGTTGGTAAAGGAAGAACCTATCGGATTCTGTTTGTGGTGGAGGGCGATACCATTGCGATATTACATATTCGTCACCGCCGTCAAGCCCCTCTCGATACTGAACCGCCAGAGTAATCGCCTCAAATAGTCAATAAAGAGCGATCGCCCCTCGCACCAAATACCAAACACTGCGATGATTCTACGCATACTGATCGCACATAATCATCATCCCTAATTTGCGATCGACCTCCGGCATCAATTCTCAACAAAGCATCCGGCTGAAATTCGTTATCTGCGTCCAAGCGCACAGTAGCATGGTCGCCCAATTCCACCCCAGCCAACGTAGAATTTGATTGTGTGGTTCGCCGTGACTTCTGAATCTTACCGATGATGCCACAGAAAATATTTTTTCACTCTATTGAGTTAGCGATAAAAATTCAAGCAAACATAGCATCGCGGGGGCGAGTTTGACCGCACTAAACTAGCTCCTTCAAATTCTAACAAATCCGCCCCTTAAACCTTCTGCTTCTTCCTTCGCGTCCTTCGCGTCTTCGCGGTTCATTTCTAACGCAAATACTCAATCCAAGCCGGCAAAACCTCCGGCGAACCGTACCACTTCCCCGGAGAACGAGGCGAATGCCAAACCCCCTCCAACACCAGATTTTCGGCCCCATCCAAAACAGCAGCTTCCACCGGCGTAATTCCATCTCCCCAAGTTTCGCCCTTCCCCACAGTCAATTCGTAACTTTTATAAGCCAGCCAAGTCCCAAAACCGCGCTTGCCAAAAACAGCCTTCCCAGCAGCGCACACGTAGCGCACCTGCGGGTGAAAAGCCCCCGGATAGTGAATTTTGACAAAATCTAGATTTTTGCGCGTCCAGCGCTCTTGAGAGACGTGCGGCGTGCCTAAAGTGATTAAAGTATTCACATAAGGGTGAGCTTCCCACAAACCCGCATCCTCAAGCACGTCGCCGTGAATCGTGTAAGGCTTTTCGCCCAAATAGATGCGAGAAATCCAGCCGCCGGCGGAATGACCGACGAGATTGATCTGGGGAACCCCGTATTGCTGTAACATTTGTTTGACCGTGCGATCGAGCTGTCGCAAAATTGGCACCATCGACCGCCCACCAAAAGTCGGCAACCAATCTCCCTTGCCCAGAGGCACTGTTACTGTTGGAAAACCTCGATCGACCAAAGACTTTTCTAATTCGCGATAGTCGGAAGCAGCAGCAAAATATCCTGGTAAAATCACGGTTGGTAATGGCATTGTCAATTTTAGATTTTAGATTGTAGATTTTAGATTTTGCGGCCGGAGTGCTACGATCTGTTTTTCAAGTTCAAAGACACTTGCCGAAGCATCCTTTGGATTGCTAACATCTGCCGCTCCTTTAACCTTTTGCTTAGGGAATATCTACTTCTATGGCTCGCGAGCCGATTCAAACATGGTATTTTACCCTAGTTGTCGTTCACTTAGAAGACCGTTTTCTACTGGTACAAGAGCGCAAGTACGAGCAGCAGTGGTATCTCCCAGCAGGGCGAGTGGAAAAAGGGGAGACTTTGCTCGAAGCTGCTATGCGTAATACCTTTGAGGAAGCGGGCATTTCCATCATCGTTGAGGGAATTCTCCGGGTAGAGCACACAGTGATGCCTAGGGGCAATGTGCGCCTCCGAGTCATTTTTGTGGCTCGTCCACAAGATAAGACGCCGCCCAAGAGTAAGCCGGATGAGCATACTTTGTGCGCGGGCTGGTATTCTCTCAAGGAATTAGACCAGTTGTCGTTGCGGGGAGAGGAAGTTCGAGAAATGTTTCAATATATGGCAAGCGGCGCTCCAATTTATCCCATCGACTTGCTCACCATCGAGGGAGCTCCTTTTAAAAATTACCGCTATCGCTGGTGAATCCATCGATTTTGGATTTTGGATTTTGGATTGAGTAATTACTTCCACGGATGAATCCGGTTGTGTAACCGAATTGGAAACAGGGGTCGATCCGTTCGCTCGATCGTGTTTAATGAATTAGTGGCGCTCCAGATCCCGAAAAAAGACGGTATAGCAGCGGCGCAGTCTGTTTTCTCCATCGCCCCAGTCCGGCCCGTCTGACGCCCCGCTCACCATTCTCAACAATATCTGAGAAACCGCGTATAGGATTCGGCCAAAGGCAGTAGGCAAGAAAAACAATGGTTTCAGCAATTAACAACGTCCTCACCCTATTGGCGGTTGCTATAACAGCGTTGAACCAGCCCAAAAACCCGGTTTCTCGGCTTGAGTGCTGGATGTGAGGGTCGCGAAATCTTAATAAAAGTCGATCGGGCAATTTCGATACCGACCGTGCTAAAATTATACCTTTGAATTCCCAACCTCTCCTCATTAAAACGAATTCACACTCAATCACAACCACAACAATATAAATTACCAATCCCCCAATCTAAAATCTAACCATCCCCCAATCCCCCAATCTAAAATCTAAAATCTAACCATCTCCTAATCCCCCAATCTAAAATCTAAAATCTAAAATCTAAAATTTAAATGACTGACTCTTCCTCCCTAGCCAACACCCTCTCCGAACCGCTGCGCCAGCCTTTTTGGTGGGCAGCCCTAGCTTCTGTCAGCCTGCACGGAGTCCTCGGAGTAAGCGCCCCGACGCTCTCAAACATATTTTATGGTGGAAATTCCTCAAAAAATATCCCCGGTTCTGTCGGCTTAGTAGAACTAACTCCTGCAGAAGCCGGCCGCCTGCCACAAACCATACCACCGAAACCGTCAAATACGCGATTTACGCCATTTTCGATCGCACCAGTTCCTCTTCGACCAGGGCCAAAGTTAGCTCCGCCCTTGCCCCCCCCACCTGATACCATCAACTTGCCCGCCATGCCGCCGGGAATGCCCCCTCCTGGATTCTTTTCCCCTCTGCCTCCTTCCCCTCTCCCGCCATTCACGGCCCCAATAGCCCCGCCACCTCCCAAGACTCAATCCCCAACAGTCAGAGCCCCCTCCCAGCCAATACCTACTTTCGTCCCACCCGTACCTCCCAGCGGTTTCCTTTTCCCACCCTTACCTGGTAATTTTGATCGCAATATCCCGCCACCACCATCGCTGCCAGAAGCGCCCCCGCTTCCAGGCGGCGGCTCGGAAGACGAAGCAGAGGCGCTCAAAAGGATTATAGCCAGTAGAGGCGGACTCCCACTATTTCCAGACGGAGCTCCAGTCTTTACCCCGGAATTCCCAATTGGCAGGAATGTCGGACCCGATGGAGTACCAAAATTGACTCAAAAAGATCCCAATAAAAGGAATCTCATCGCAGAAACTCCCGAAGAAAGAATCAGGAGGCAACAATTTGAAGAAGGACAGCGACAGCTAGGACAGCCCGGACAACCCGGTTCAAACTCATCCACCGACACAGCGGCACAGCAAACTGCGTTTGTAACTAACTATCGTGCTTTGTTTGACAGATTCCAAAAGGCTTATCCTGACTTGGAAATGACGGGATCGACTCCTGTGAATGTCCCTTATCCCGTAACAGCTTGCTCGCAAAAACTCCAAGGAACTGCTGTTTTTGGAGCAGTTGTCAGCCCTCAAGGCTTGCTCAAGGCCGAGCCACAGCCGATCGTCCCCACGGGTTACGGTATTCTCGATAATGCGGCTAAAATTGCGATTATTAGCCCTTCTCTAACATTTGAAGCAGCCACCACGCACAAGCTTTACCAACTGGCTGTCGAGTTTAAGTACGACGAAAAAGTTTGCAGTGGCATTCCTGTCACCCCAACCAGGCCCAACCCACCAGGTCAGCAGCAGCCAGCGCCCGCCCCCACAGCGCCCAGCAGACCAACAGGCCAGCCGCCCTCCCCAGCGCCTACAGAAGTGAAACCGCAGTTTGAGAAGCCGCCGGCCCCTTCAAACAAACCGCAGCCAGGGGATCAACCGTCGCCGCCCGCACCCAAGCCTGCGGCTCAACCTTCGCCCTCGCCTGAACCGAAGCCAGCCGCGGAACAGTCGCCTTCTCCTCAACCGCAGCCCGCCGAAGAGTCCCCGCAGCCGGAAGCAGCGCCATCTCCTGCCGCCGAAGAGTCTCCGCAGCCGGAAGCAGCGCCATCTCCTGCCGCCGAAGAGTCCCCGCAGCCCGAAGCTGCACCATCTCCGGCCCCGGAAGTGTCGCCATCTCCTGCAGCCGAAGTGTCGCCATCTCCTGCAGCCGAAGTGTCGCCGTCACCATCCCCGGAAGTGTCGCCGTCACCCTCGCCGGAAGCTGCGCCATCTCCTGCGGCTACCGAAAATTAATTGGGCGTCGGTAATTGGTAATCCGGTATGGGAATAGGTAATATCCAATCTGCTTGCTTCACTATTGTGAGTTAGTAGTTAGTAGGGTGCGTTAGCTTGAATATTTGTTGCTTTTCAAACTAATCTGTACTTGCTGACTTACCCTACTTTCTCCACTAAGAATGAAGTAGTTTTTTGTCCGGCAGAGCAAGCTTTGGATGATTGAATTTTTGAGTAAAAAGCTAATTACATATTCCCCTTAACCTCTCAATTGTATTGAACTTTATACATTTGAAATAAGTCGCCGCTTTGCTTTTTTACTACCTTAGCGCCCGCAGCTTTAATCATTTTTTCCCAATCTTCTATTGTCTCTAAAAATACTTCGCCGGCTCTATAAGTTTCCAAAATTGCCCAATCTTCTGCTAAAGGAGCATCAGGGCTGAGGACATCAAAAACAAAATGACCGCCCGGTTTGAGTACCCGCTTTACTTCTCCCATGACAATACTCCAATAGTCTATGGGATAGTAACAGCTAAAGCCTGTAGCGAGGCATAAATCGAACTGAGCCTCCTCGTAATTTAACTGGTGAGCGGGGGCCCATTCTACGCCTTTGAACAGCTTAGAATTGAGCTGAGGGCCGCGAGCGTTTAAGGCGTCTCGCGCTGCGCTGCTGATTTCTTGACCGTAAAAATAGGCTTCCCAATCCCGCCAAGGGTAGATCAGAAAGCTGACTCCGCAGCCTATGTCTAAACAGCGCTGATTTTTTTGAGGTTTGGCAATTTTCCAGAAGGGAGAAACTGTTTTTGCTTGGAGAGTTCCTGCAACTGATTCCAGGAAAATTGGCATTGCTTCGACTTCTTCGGGTAAGGCGAAAGCTTCTCCTCGGTATTCGCGATCGAACCGGGCAGCAACCTGCGATAGTAAAACTTGCCAGCTATCTGATTTGCCTTTGGCAAACCAAGTTTGCTCCTGGCCCGCGACTGGGCGTTCGGACTTTTTAGACATTCTTGAATTACCTTTTAGAAGCTTTGAGAGCTTTTGTAAAGTTTTGGCGGTAAGGCTTATTAAAAATTAACGCGGGCCAGAGCAGGGAGAGCTTCAGGCGATTTGCAAAACTTCGATCGAAGTTAGTGCGATCGAAACCATTCCAAAATTTCCAAATACCGCCACCGTAAGCGATCAGCAATGCCAAGCTAATTAACGTACTCATTTAAAAAACCCCTAAGCAATGGATAGGATTTTGGGTCAGCTAGTCAAAGCGCTACCCTTAATCTATCATTTATCAGACGCCAAGGCGCAGCGATAGCTGTAGTAATTCCACCTTCAGAAAGAGACTGCAAAATCCCCGCTGGCCACAAACTTAAAAATAACACCCCCGAAATAGCTTTCACCGAGCAAGCAAGAAGGGACTTCTGCCAAAAGTCGAGGATTCTGAGGACTTATACCATTTTAGATGGAAGAATTAAAGAATTGGTAATGACTGATGAGAGAAGGGTTCCGAGCACGGGCCTATAGTTGCATTCTGTTTTTTAACTGGTATTGTAAAACTTTATTGACTTTATGGCCATTAATAGCCATTTCTAGTATAGCATAGTCAAAATGACGGTACAACAATGCAGCTAGTTGAAAAGCACATTATCGATCGAACCCACTGGCTATACAAGCAGCTAGATAATTTGTGCTTTCTCTCGAAGAATCTTTTCAACTACGCTAACTACCTAATCAGACAAAAAATTATCATCTCAGGAGAATACCTCGACTATTACAAAATACAGAAACTATGTCAGGGAACGACTGACTATCTAGCATTACCAGCCAAAGTATCTCAGCAAGTATTATTGAGATTAAATGAAAGCTGGCAATCATTTTTTGAAGCTACCAAGGAATATGCCATCCATCCAGAGAAATTCAAAGCCCGACCAAAAATACCCAAGTACAAACACAAAACATTAGGCAGAAATGTCCTGACTTACACCGCTCAATCCATCAGTAAAGAATGGCTCAAGAAAGGAATCATCAATCTCTCGAAAACCCAGATATTTCTGACTACTAAAGTTAGGGTCGTAAATCAAGTCAGAATCGTCCCAAAAACTTACCATTACTCGATGGAGGTAGTTTATGAACCCAAGGATGTAAGTCAATCATCATCAGGTAGAGAAGGGATAGCAGGAATTGATATGGGGCTCAATAATTTAGCGACAATTACATCCAATCAAAAAGGGTGGGTTCCGCTGATAATAAATGGCAAACCCCTCAAATCAATCAATGCTTACTATCACAAAAATAAGACAGTGTTTCAGTCATACTTGAAGGGGGAAAGAAAGACATCAATCAAAATTGAACAATTAACTCACAAGCGGAATGTAAAAGTAGATAATTACCTGCATAATGCAAGTCGATTCATCATCAATCATCTGGTAGCTAACCGAATCGGGACACTGGTGATTGGTAAAAACGATAACTGGAAACAGGGAATAAATCTCGGCAAGCGGAATAATCAGAACTTCGTAGCCATACCTCATGCAAGGTTTATTGAAATGCTAACTTATAAAGCGCAGTTAACAGGAATCGTTGTGAAGGTTATTGAAGAAAGTTACACTTCAAAGTGTTCTTTTTTAGATAATGAACCTTGTGTCAAGCATTCGGAGTATAAAGGTAAACGCATTAAGCGAGGGTTGTTTCGTGCTGGTGACGGCAGACTGATTAATGCGGATGTCAATGGCAGCGCTAACATTGTCAAAAAAGCATTTCCCAACGCTTTTGCCGAGGGAATACAGGGCGTGGTAGTACGTCCGGTGAGGGTCACACCTTACAAAATGGTTGTCCGAGGCAAGTGTAATATTTGCCTATAAAACCTGTAACTATTACCCAACATCCCCTACAAATCCGAGCTCGACCGGGGGATTGGTGCGATGCCGCAAGTTCTAATTCGGTTGAAATCGGTTGCTGTTGGGGGACGGCCAAGCCCAACGGGATTTCACAGACGTGTCACTACTCGAAGATAATTAACTAAGAACTGATAGCTCGCGGCCGACGAATTACAGCAGGCAAACTTTTTCTAGCGGACAATAGCGGTAGAGAGCTTTTTAAGCAAGGAGGATTTTATGCGTGCAGTGCTGATGGCTGGGGGATCGGGAACTAGGCTCAGACCCCTGACGTGCGATTTGCCCAAACCGATGGTGCCGATTCTCAATCGCCCGATCGCAGAACACATTATTAATTTGCTAAAAAGGCATCAGATCACGGAAATTATTGCAACGCTGCACTACCTTCCCGATGTCATGCGTGAATATTTTACTGACGGGGCAGAGTTTGGCGTTCAAATGACTTACGCTGTGGAGGAAGACCAACCGCTGGGTACGGCTGGTTGCGTCAAAAATATTGCTGAACTGCTCGATCGAACTTTTTTGGTCATAAGCGGCGACAGCATTACAGACTTCGACTTAACGGCAGCGATCAAATTTCACCGCAGCAAGCAATCCAAAGCCACGTTAATTTTAACTCGCGTTCCCAACCCGATGGAATTCGGGGTCGTGATTACCGAGGAAAATTACCGCATCAGTCGCTTTCTGGAAAAGCCTTCTAGCAGCGAAATTTTCTCCGATACTATCAATACCGGCATTTATATTTTAGAACCCGAAGTCTTGGATTACTTGCCGGTAAATCAGGAGTGCGACTTCTCGAAAGACTTGTTTCCCCTGCTACTGGAAAAAAACGAGCCGATGTACGGCTACATCGCCGAGGGTTACTGGTGCGATGTCGGCCAGCTAGATGTTTACCGGGAATCTCAGTACGACGCGTTGCGGGGAAAGGTCAAACTGGATTTGAGCTACTACAACGAAGTTCGATCGGGAATTTGGGTAGGTCAGAATACTTTTATTGACGATAGCGCGATCATCGAAGTACCGGCCATGATCGGCAACAATTGCCGAATTGGAGCCCGAGTTAAAATCGATGCCGGTACAGTGATCGGAGATAACGTGACAGTCGGGGCCGACGCCAACCTCAAACGTCCCATCGTCTGGAACGGAGCAATTGTCGGTGAAGACGCGCATCTTAGGGCGTGCGTGATTTGCCGGAGCACGCGCGTAGACAGGCGCGCTCACGTCCTCGAAGGTGCTGTCGTCGGTTCAATGTCCATCGTGGGAGAAGAAGCACAAGTGGGGCCAAGCGTGCGTGTCTGGCCGAGCAAAAATATTGAATCCGGCGCTCTGTTAAATCAAAATTTAATTTGGGGAGAACAAGCTAAGCGGAATTTGTTCGGTCAGCGTGGCGTTCAAGGACTGGCAAATGTGGATGTTACCCCGGAATTTGCAGTGAAATTGGGTGCGGCTTATGGCTCGACTTTGAAACCGGGGACTGCGGTATCGGTTTCTCGTGACCAGCGCAGCATTTCGCGGATGGTTTCGAGGTCTTTGATTGCGGGTTTGATGTCGGTGGGAATTAATGTGGTCAATTTGGAATCGACGGCAATTCCGATCGCGCGCACAGTTTCGTCTACGCTGTCGATTGCTGGCGGCATTCATGTTCGCATTTCACCCGATCGCTCCGACCACATTTTAATTGAATTCTTCGATATCAAAGGCATCAATATTACTAAAGGAGCTGAGAAAAAAATCGAGGGGGCTTATTTTAAGGAAGATTTGCGGCGAGCTCTAATTCCCGAAATTGGAGAGATGACGTACTTTAACCAAGCTCTCGATGTTTACAACCGCATTTTTGAGCGGCAGATGAATGTTGAGGCGATACGCTACAGCAATTCTAAGGTGGTAATCGATTACGTTTACGCGGTTTCTGGAGCAATTTTGCCCCAAATGCTCGCCAAGTTCGGCTGCGATGCGGTTGTTCTCAATGCCAGTCTCAAGCAGACTTCTCTAAGCAACGGAGAACGGGAATATTTGCTCGACCAACTCGGCCGGGTGGTGAAAGCACTCAGCGCTAATTTTGGAGTGCAGGTATCGGCTAACGGCGAACAGCTCATTTTGGTAGATGAGTCTGGCATAGCAATTCGCGGGGAAATGCTGACGGCGTTGATGGTAAATTTAATGCTGACTTCTCATCCCAAAGGTACAGTAGTAGTGCCGGTTCATGCGTCGTCTGCGGTGGAGGCGATCGCCCGACGCTATCAAAGCAAGGTAATCCGCACGAAGGCGAACCCAACTGCTTTGATGGAAGCCGCTAACAGGAACCCGAATGTGGTTTTGGGCGGCAGCGGCCTTATGGGTTTTATTTTCCCGCAATTGCATCCCGGATTTGACGGGATGTTCTGCATTGCTAAAGTGATAGAAATGATGACGATTCAGGAGCGATCGCTCGGACAGATCAAGGCGGAACTTCCCCGCATCACCCACCGCAGTTACAGCGTCCGCTGTCCTTGGACTATCAAGGGTTCGCTGATGCGACATTTAGTAGAAACTCATTCGCCCGATCGTTTAGAATTATTAGATGGAGTGAAGATTTTTAACTACAGCGACGACAATTGGGTATTAGTTTTACCCGATGCTAGTGAACCGACCGTTCATATCTTCGCCAACAGTGAGGATCGAGATTGGGTATCTGAAACGTTGAAGGAGTACCGCGCCCTCGTTCACGATTTTGTCAGTCAAGCCGAGGCGGCGGTTCTCCAAGATAAATTTGGTAACGTGTAATCCGTAATCGGGCATTGGGCATTGGGCATTGGCAATGGGGAATTGGTAATGCGAAAGTAAAAAAATAAAATGCGTTATTTTAAGTTTTACCTTTTTACTTGAAAGTTCATGCCCAATTCCCAATCCCGAAGTCCCTGCGCGGGCCAATTCCCAATTCCCGATGCCCAATTCCCGATGCCCAATTCCCAATTCCCAATTCCCAATTCCCAATTACGCATAGATAACAGATGAATAGCTGCATTTTGATGGCGGAAATAATTCAACAACCGCAACTACGTTATACTCCTGACAATCAACTTCAAATCGCTGAGATGCTGGTGCAGTTTCCTGGCCCAAAACCTGAAGATCCGCCCGAACATTTGAAAGTGATAGGATGGGGAAATTTTGCTCAAGAAATTCACGAGAAATATCACGAGGGCGATCGCGTGATTATTGAGGGACGGCTGAGCATGAATACGATCGAAAGAGATGGTATTAAAGAAAAGCGCGCTGAACTGACAGCTCAAAGGATTTACAGTGTCGGCGCCGATGCAATGAGTTCGGCTCCCCCAACTAGAACCGCCCCGGAACCGGCTCAAATTCGCGACACGGCCCCGGCTAATGTGCCAAGCAATGTAGTTCCTTTAGGCTCGCGGAACCGCAGTTCTAACAGCGCTCCAAGCGGCTCTAACCGCACGTCTAGTTCGGATTGGAACTCGCATCAGTCTTCAAATTCTGAGTCCGATCGCCAGTCGGGTTCGTCTAACGAACCGGAAAATCCCGATTACGATCCGATTCCATTTTAAAAATTAGGGTGCATCACTTTACAACTGGACTGTTCGATTGAAAGTGACGCACCTTAATTTAAGGGCGATTCCCTACGGGATAGCTTCGCACGCGCGTACTTCAGGAAAAAAAGGGCGATCCTCTTCGAGGGCTGCGCTAACGAATTTGGCCCAACTACGAGCTAAATTGCAAATTTTACAGCTCGATCGTCACAATTTTTTTCTTGCTTTTTTCGTCGCGCAGCACGACTGTATTGTAGGGTGATGTATCCGTTCCCAGCGGAATTGGCAGCTTAAAGCTGCTGCTCTTATGCTTAAGTTCGCCTAAATCAATGCTTTTCGTTATATTGCCATCTGTTGCCAGATAAGCGGTAAGTTCGCCTTTATAATCTTCAATCAAAAAGTCTCTGAAGAAAACGACTTCCCCACCCTCGGTATCATCGATAGCAAGGATGACCGTACCGCTAAACGTTGCGCCTTTTTGTTCTTCATCAACCGTCGCCATTTTAATTTCCGAGGGGTCTTGACCGGACATATCTGGCATAAATTTTTTCTCCTGAGTAAAGCGCAATAATTAACAAGAAGCTTACCTGACGCTAGGGGCGATCGCAAAACTCTTAGGACGTATTTCTGCATCGGTCTTGCTTCTATCTAAGGTTAGAGAAGCAGGCGAGGCTGAATTATACCACCAATCCTGTCAATTCTTGAGTCAGTAAGTACAGACCGTTAAAATGCTCTCTATAATACCCAAGTCTCGCAAACACCGCCGCGTTAATTCGATTCGATATTTAGCATCCTTAATGTTGAGTTTTTAAGTGATTGGGTGGAGAATTAAGCCTGATGTTTTTGGTAATTTAAGAGCGATCGCACTGCGATTATTAGCAGTAAGGTTGACAGCGACGCACCCTACACATTCGATCGCACAATTTCCACTGCAAAAACGCGAGCAAACTCAGCGACAAGGATCGATCGCACTTGATCGACCTCAATTCCGGGGATAAACTGCTCTAAACTTCCAACAGGTCGATCGGGAATGCCACAAGGTACAATTTGCCCAAAACCAGCGAGATCCGGACAAACATTTAAAGCAAAACCGTGCATCGTAATCCAGCGGCTGACTTTAATGCCGATCGCACCTACCTTGCACCCATCCACCCAAACCCCAGTCATACCGGGAACCCGCGAACCCTTCAACCCGCAAACTTCCAGCACCCTCAGCAGCACTTCCTCCAACTGTCGCAAATACCAGTGCAAATCTTGTTGGTGACGGCGCAAATTTAAAATCGGATAGCCCACCAATTGGCCCGGACAGTGGTAAGTCACCTCGCCGCCCCGCTCAACTCGGTGCAGTTCCGGGCCAGTTTGACCCGGGTCAAATTTCAGAAATTCCAGCTTTGCTCCCATTCCCAAAGTGTAAACCGGCGGATGTTCCAGCAAAATCAGGACATCTGGCAAATCTGGCTTGTCGCGGCGTTCTTGCACGAGTTTTTGCTGAATTTCCCAAGCTTGGGAGTAGGGCACAAGTCCCCAATCGAGGAGCAAGCAGGGTTGTGCATTTAGTGGTTGATGGATTAGAGGAGAAACCATGCAAAAAATCAATAGTATTTTTACGGAATATTGGCCCAGCTTAAATCAAGAATTGTCAACATATAATAAAAGATTTGGAAGATAAGTGTTTTCCAGAATACATAGTGCTACTGTATAAAATATACCGAAGTTACAGAAGGGAGGGAGCTCTATGAAGCTTGTTATCCAGGGTAAAAATATAGAAATCACCGATGCGATTCGCGAGTACGTCAATCAAAAGGTGGAAAAGGCAGTTAGCCATTTTCAAACTTTGACTACGGAAGTGGACATACATCTATCGGTGGCTCGTAACCCCAGGATCAATCCTAAGCAGACTGCTGAGGTGACAATTTATGCTAACGGCAGCGTGATTCGGGCTGAGGAAAGCACGGAAAGCCTGTATGCAAGCATAGATTTGGTTGCCGACAAGATAGCTCGTCAACTGCGGAAATTTAAGGAAAAACGTCACGACAACAAAATCCAGAGTAGTGCCAAAACGGTTACGGTAGTTGATGAACATCCTGTAGTAGCGGATCTGATTGGCGATCGAACTCCCGAACTTCCTGCTGAGGTGGTACGGACTAAGTATTTTGCTATGCCTCCAATGACTGTGCAACAAGCTTTGGAACAATTGCAGATTATCGATCACGATTTCTATATGTTCCGTAATGCGGAAACAGACGAAATTAACGTACTCTACGAACGCAAGACTCACGGTGGCTATGGAGTTATCCAACCCCGCCACAGCAACGGTAACGGTAATAGCAAAAATGGCAAAAATGCCGAAAGCGCTACATCTGAAAAATCGAGTGTTGCAAAAAGCTAGATAATTGCTGAGTGCTAATTGTTAATGGCTGCAAGCCGTTAGCAAAAAAGGACTAAAGTCCTTACTACGAACCACGAGTTTTTAGTAAGGACTTTAGTCCTTTCTTGGTTTTTTAAGATAATGATTCGTAGTAAGCACTTTGCTGATATTTCCTAGAGAAAATGGATGAACAATTATGCTATTGGAGTTAAGACAATTAAAGATTCAACCGGGTCAGCAATTACTGGTTGAGGATGTTAACTGGCAACAATTTGAAAGTATTTTGGCGGAATTGGGAGAACGTCGTGCTTCCCGACTTTCTTATAGTAACGGACGGTTAGAAATTATGGTGCCTCTGCCCGAACATGAAAAAGCCAAGGAAATTATTGGCGACATGGTAAAAATTTTGTTGGAAACACGACAAATAGCATTTGAGTCGTTGGGTTCGACAACGTTGAAAAATGAACGAATGAGTCAGGCTGTCGAACCGGATACCTGTTTTTACATCCAAAATCAAGCAGCGGTTATCGGTAAAAATCGCCTCGATATGAGTGTTGATCCGCCCCCAGACTTAGCTATAGAAATTGATCTTACCTCTCGCACGCAGTTGGATAATTATCAAATTCTAGGAGTGCCGGAACTTTGGCGATACGCAAGGCGAGGGCTACAAATCAACGTCTTACAAACCGAACAATATATTGAGTCTGATGTTAGTCCCACTTTCCCCAACATTCCGATTGTCGAACTGGTGAATCAGTACACTCAGCAGACTCAAGTTGCTGGTAGAACCCACGCTATTCAAGCTTTTAAAAATTGGGTACGGGAAAACCTCTAATCTGAGAATTTCCGTTCTCACTAAAAACCGTTAGTTCGCAGTCAGGAATTTAGTGTTTTCTTATTTTTGAGATAATGAGGACTTTCGTCCTCACTACCAACAATATATTTAAGCAAATCCATCTAACTTTTGATGGTTTCTAAAGTTTTGAGTGCTTCTGCAACGTGTGCTTTGAAGTCTAACATCGAGTCAAAAATATGCTTGACAACGCCTTCTTTGTCAATGACATAAGTTACTCTACCGGGCATAATCCACAGGGTGGCTGGAACGCCGTACAATTGCCGAACTTTATTCCCCGTATCACTCAGCAGTGTAAAAGGTAACTGATATTTGGTGGCGAATTTCTCGTGAGACTGCTGCGAATCATCGCTAATTCCTATGACTTCTGCACCTGCGTCTTTGAAGACTTCGTAGCTATCTCGAAAAGCGCAAGCTTGAGTCGTGCATCCGGGTGTGTCGTCTTTGGGGTAAAAGTAGACTATGACGTTTTTTTTGCCTTTAAAATCTTTGAGGCTGACTGATGTGCCAGTTTGAGAGGGTAAGGTAAAATCGGGTGCGGTGTCTCCTACTTTGACTGTCATGTTTTTTAACTGAGTAGCTCTGTTTGCGTGAAATTTTAACTTTTGCTATTGTACAGTTTTTTGTGAGCAATATTTCGCAGTTACGATCGCCCGCTGCGACAGCCTCCCTTTTTGCTTTCTCGCACTCAAACAAAAAAAACCTTTTAACAACATCGGAATGATGTCGGCTATTCACAGTTATGCGGATTAATTCTAGAGGCTTTTTTGAACCGCAGATGAACGCTGATTAACGCAGATTGTTATTGAAAATTGGAGGGGCGGCCCTGAATCCTTACCACAAAGTTAGTTGTTATCGGCCTTTAGTTAAATTTTTTAATTCCCGCCAGATTGGAGGAATTTGGCCGGAGTGTGTGCGGGGCTGGGTGAGGATTCCTTGAGTGGGACTGAACAGCAATGATAGTACAAATAATCCCGATGCAACTAAAACTATTGCAGGGCCAGAGGGTAAGTTATAAAAGTAGCTGAGATACATTCCGCTAATGCTGGAAATCACTCCGATTATTGCGCCTAAAATCATTACTTGGTGCAGGCGAGTTACTAGGAGATAGGCGGTACTTGCGGGTGTAATTAATAGGGACAAGACTAGCACTACGCCAACGGCTTTGAGGCTGGCAACTATTGTGAGGGCGATGAGTACCATCAGTCCAAAGTTGAGCAGGTTTACTGGCAAACCTGTTGCTTGCGCTCCTAATGGATCGAATGTGTAAAATAGCAGTTCTTTGTAAAAGAATACTACAACTAATAAGACTACGGCGACTATGACGGCTGTGTCGATCGCATCTTCGGCAGTAACTCCCAGGATGTTACCGAAAAGAAAGTGGTTGAGGTCGATTTTGTTGTCTTTTTGGACGATCGTAATTAGGGTGATGCCGAGGGCGAAGAATGCCGAAAATACGATGCCCATGGCGGCGTCTTCTTTAATTGTCGATCGAGCTTTGATCCAAGCTATGATTACTGTACTCAAAACTCCGGCAATGAACGCGCCGATAAAGATGTTTGCTCCGAGGATAAATGCGATCGCCAATCCGGGCAAAACCGAGTGGCTGATGGCGTCTCCGAGCAAGGCCAGCCGCTGTACCATTAGGTAGCTGCCAACGATCGCGCAGACGATGCCTACGAGAATGGCAATTATGAGCGATCGCTGCATGAATCCGTACTGCAACGGCTCAATTAAGGTTTGTAGCATAAAATTATAACATCACAGTTAACTAATGACTAACAATCAAAGCAACCGGGTTTAATCGGAGATTTATCGTTGCCAAACCCAATATTATCCAAGAAACTAGGTTCAAAAGCGTAACTCGTAGATTAATTACTGCTAGCTAATTAAGCAGCTTGTCCGGCAAAGAACATTACTTGCCCGCCGTAGGCGCGGTAAAGGTTTTCTTTGGTTAGCACTTCTTGGCGGGAACCAGCGGCAATCAATTCTGTATTGAGCAAAATTAAATCATCAAAATTGGTGATTGATTCGCCTAAGTCGTGGTTGACTACTAAGACAATTTTCCCGGCATTTGCTAGCTCGTGGAAGATGTCGAAAATGATATTTTGAGTTTTTTGGTCAACGCCGACAAACGGCTCATCAAAGCAGAAAATAGCAGCTTCTTGGGCTAAGGCTCTAGCTAGAAATACTCGCTGTTGCTGTCCGCCAGAAAGTTGTCCGATCGGTCTGTCTGTGTAAGCACTCATGCCTACTCTTTCTAAAGCATCGGCAGCGGTGCGGCGGCTAGCTGCCGAGAAGCGGCGAAACCATCCGGCTTTTCTGACTCTTCCCATCATCACGACATCCCAAACGGTGGCGGGATAGTTCCAGTCAATTTGCGATCGCTGGGGCACGTAGGCTACTGTTTCGAGTCGATCGGCGATCAATTCTTCGCCCCAGGTAACAGTGCCACGAGTTGCCGGAATTAAGCCCAACATTGCTTTGATTAGCGTGCTTTTGCCGGCACCGTTGGGCCCAATAATACCCGTTAGCCTTCCCGGTTTGACAGAAAGATTGATATCTCTGAGTGCCTCTACCGTGCGGTAGTTTACTGCTAAGTGCTTAACAGTGATAATTTCAGTGTCGGTAGCCGTGTCTTGGAGGTGGCAAACCATTTGAGACCAAGGATTTTCGTTGGGGAAGGCGGCGGTATTCATGGCGGTGAGTCTATCTCCTTTTTATTAAGTTTACTGTAAAAATGAAAAGAATATGAAATCATCGGTAAATAGGAATAATCTGCAACGCACCAGAGGTAGATAATGCGACAGTCCAAGCTGGAAACCCCTCAAACCATAGGTTTTGTGGCGAAAATCTCAAGTAGGTTAAAACTTATATCTTCCACCCTTCTCAATGATCGCGATCGGGGCGGGCTATTGGCCCACCCCACCAGAATATTGAATCATTGGGGAACAGGCATCTTGCCTGTGGTGGAGAAGAGTGCAAAATGTGAGTTAAAACCGACGGCAATTGTGAAGCAACTTGATAAAGGGGAGTTTAGCCGTGAGTGGGGGATTGAAACCGCCGCCCCTGGATTGGACAAGTCCAAGGTATTTTCGATTAGAACTATTGCCTGCGGCATTTTGACTGTGGGTTTATTTAGTTGCGCTCAAACCCAGGGCGATCGCCTCTCTCCAGAGGCAGATGCTAAACCCAAGGTAGTTGCTACAAGCACAATTATTGAGGATTTGACCGATCGAGTAGCGGGCGGCGAAGTTCAGCTAACAGGAATTTTGCAGCCGGGAACCGATCCTCACGTTTACGAACCGGTGCCAAAAGATTCTCAAGCTTTAGAAAAAGCTAACTTAATTTTATATAACGGTTACAATTTGGAACCGGGATTAATTAGAATGATGAATGCCGCCGGAATTAAGGCGCGGAAATTAGCAGTGGGGGAAGTTGTCAAGCCTTTGCTACTGAATAAAGAAGGCAATACCGTACCCGATCCACACGTTTGGGGAAATGTGGAAAATGTAGTTCAAATGGTAGAAGCGATTCGGGATGCACTAATCGAACTGTCACCGGAAGATCGGGAAAAGTTTACGCAGAATGCTGTGAAACTTACTGAAGAGTTAAAACGTTTGGATAGTTGGATCGAACAAGAGATTAAAACAATCCCCGAAAATAAGCGCGAATTAGTAACAACTCACGATGCTTTTCAATATTACAGCCGCGCCTACGGATTGGGAAGTGCGGGCAGTTTGATCGGGATTAGTACGGAGGAACAGCCCAGCGCTCAAACGGTGCAAAAGTTAGTAGAATCCGTGAAAGCTGCGGGAGTTCCTGCTATTTTTGCCGAGACTACAATTAACCCGCAACTGATTAGAACAGTGGCGGAGGAAGCGGGGGTGAAATTGGCAGCGCAGCAACTTTATTCGGATTCGATTGGGGCGCCCGGAAGCGAGGGCGATTCTTATGTGAAAATGATGTCGGCTAATACTCGCGCCATCGTCGAAGCTTTGGGGGGGAAATACACGCCGTTTGAAGTTAGCAAGTAGCAAGTATAGCCTTTCTCGGTAACATGAGGTACTCGACGTGCATAGGGCATAGGGCATAGGGCATACCTCACTACGCTTGAGAACCGCTATATGGTGCGTCAGAATAGTTTTATTTTCTGTGCGGATAGGATGACAGCTAACTGATACCAGTTTCCAACAAGAATGCAACTGTAGGTAATATCTAAACCCCAATAGTCATCATTCATTCCCAATCTAAAATCTAAAATCGTCTGACGCACCTACAAGTTTCAGTTTACCTGTTTCGACAAAATTAAATTAAGCACGTTCAATTCGTTGGAACTTAAAAGATATTTATCTGTGAAAATCTTTTCTCGACTTTGCTCTAAACTGTAGCTTCTAAACACGATAAATGGAAAGTCTTGATACTTGTGCCCGATCGGCATTACACTATCTACAGGGTAGATCGATCGCACATAAGCCGACAAAATATCCCGAAACCGCCTGTCTTCCGGTTCTTCCACCTTATTGTCAGCAAAATACTCCTGCATTTCCTCCCCGCTGACAAAAGCAAATAGCGGTATGGCATAATAGCGATCGAACTGCTGACTCTGCTCTTCAAAATACTGAGTTTTCTCCAAATCGCCGTTGAGAAATTGCAAAAGCTCGATCGCACCTCCTCTTATCGCCGATATTACATTCTCTGGGGACGAATCGCTATCCCTAATTCGATACATTTTTTTCAGCAAGTCATTATCTACACACTTCTGAATTTGTTCGCGTAGCCGCATCTGGTATTTTTCCAGCAAATTTTGCTTAGCTAGAGGCACTACCAACAAACTACCACAAATATGACCACTCTCTAAATTATCATAACTCAGCAAACCATCTAACGGATTGCACTTCTCCAAAAACTTCTTGTTAAAATCATCCCGCATTTCCAGGTAGGAATTGCCCTTGTAACGAGAGTTATCAGAATTTGTCAAAACAAACTCCCCACGACCCAAAAGCTCTTCTAAACTCGTATAAACCTCCTTTAGCAACCTATTTCCTCGGATGCTTTCGCTCTTCAGCGTTTTAATTAGAGAAGCCATCTTGTTACTAAAAGTATCCCCCACCGCAGAAACCGACTTACCACCAATCGGAATCATCAAAAACTTTTCCCTACCTAAATTCCCGTAGCCGACAATTCGCGTCATCACCGCAGTCTTCAGAATTAGCAGTAAATTCAACAAACTCAATTTGCTTTCTTGTAGGGAAAGTTCCGCATCATCAGCATAGTAAACGGCTGTATCAGACACGTAAAAAACCAACTGCTTGTCTTCACCGTCAAGGGTTTTACCATGTTTATCTTCGCCGCGCCCCCGATAAATCACCTGTATCACTTCCATCAGATTTTTCTCAATCTGGAAGCGCGGAATATCTACTAAAATGTGTTTAGTTTTCGGGAAAGATAAGCCGCGACTTCCCGATGCAGTCATAAAGATTACCTTAGCTGTATCTTTGCACTCCTGTATTTTTGCTTTCTCCTCTTCCGAGATATTCGCGTGAATTTCCAGATAATCTTCAAACTGATTAAATTCTCGTTGTTTTTGAATTTTATCAATCAATTCTGCCAATCTTCGCTTATTCTGAATATAGACTATAATTTGTTCGACACCAGGTTCCACCAATCGCTGATTGATATCCTGAATTATTTCAGACTGTACCCGTTTTACTAAATCATTATCCTCCTTTAAAGACGCATTTTCATTGTATTTAACAGTTTCTACAAATACCTTATAAGTTATCTCTAAACTGCTCGCAGGATAGGAATTTGCATTGATAACTTTAGCCGCTAACCGTTTAAATTCAAAGGGTATGACTTGCAAAGGCGGGATTTTATGAGCATTTTTATCTACATTTTTGAAATAAATTTTATCCGGTTCCGGCGAGGTATCGCTTAAGTGCTGTTTGATGACATCGGGGTCAACAATCGAAGCATCTGCTACAATAATTTTAGTATTAAAACCGTGCCGCTTATCCGCCAACTCATAATCTTGGACAATTTCCGTAATTCCTGACAAAAACTCCACACCCCCATCGTCTCCTGTGACTTCATCTATCATGATAAGTAGCTAGACAAAATTAATTACATAGTTTTCTCCAAATTCTTTCAGGATTTTTTCCACAGAGGTAACAAAAG
>NZ_JAUBRA010000088.1:0-24591 GCF_036701555.1 Microcoleus sp. Pol10D4 | reverse complement strand
TTTTGTAAAAAGCATTTTTTTTATTGTCGTGCGAGCGTCCCCGCTCGCGTATTGTACAATACGCGAGCGGGGACGCTCGCACTGTAAATGCAAAACTGAGATGCTCCCTTCATCTGCGCTAAAAAACAATCAACTTTCCGGGATTACCCATGCGTCAAAACCAACTCAAACAAAAAATTAAACAAGGCGAAACAGTCCTCGGTTTATTTATGAACTGCGCTTATCCCGCTTTCATAGAAATATGCGGTCACGCTGGATTTGATTTCGCCGTTATCGATATGGAACACGGCCCTCTGAACCCGCTTGCTGCTGAAGATTTGTGTCGCGCCGCTGACTGCACCGGAATTGCACCGATTATTCGTGTCCGCAAAAACGATGGGCCGCAAATTCAACGAGCTCTCGACATCGGCAGTGCAGGCGTTCAAGTACCTCAAATTGAAAGCAAAATCGATGCCGAAACCGCTGTCAAAAGCGCTAAATACAGTCCTCTGGGCACGCGAGGCCTTTCCTTCGCTACGCGGGCCGGACTTTACACCGCCGCAGGTACAAATATCACCGATCGACTCAACGAAGAATCCTTAGTTGTGATTCATGTCGAAGGCAAAGGCGGCATCGACAACCTGGCAGAAATCGTTACTGTGCCAGAGGTGGACGTGATTTTTCTGGGGCCTTACGATTTGTCACAGTCGATCGGCATTCCCGGCCAAGTCCGCGATCCCCGAGTCATAGACATAATGCAAGAGGCAGTGCAAACCATCCGCAAAGCAGGTAAAGCAGCCGGTACTTTTGCCGAAAACCCCGAAATCGCCCAGCAGTGGATTGATGCTGGCGTTCAGTACGTAACACTTGGGGTCGATGTTGCCGTTTTCCTGCGGGCCTGTCAGTCGCTGGTGAAAGCAGTCAATCGATTTTAGATTTTAGATTGGGGATTTTGGATTAAAAGAAGAACCAGCCACCGGATTCATCTTGCAAGCTTTACGATATCTTTGCAATTTTTGTAGTGTCTTTTACGACACATACAAAAATCCTGCGCTAGAGTAGAAGCATACACCTCCTAAAGGCAAAATTAGGGAGGGGAGCAAGGCTTCAGGGAGTAAAATCTATGAAAACCGTATTAGAATCCATTCATTTGGATTATGCTTTCATGTTTACTTTCAAAAAAGTAAACTCGATTAAGCTAGAAGGTTTCAAGGAATTTTTTGACGATATGCCTGTCGATCCGTATGTGAAAGGTAAGTATCGTTCGAGAAGATTGTCGCGGTTTGCAGTCAACGGAAATGAGTTAGTTAAGTTACCTCACGGCTATTTGTATCAAAGCAAAACATACAATCCGCTAGTGGGTGATATCAGGCGGGAATTTGCCGAATTGGACGATCGGCTAATAGCCCTCGATAATTTCAAACAGATGATTTTTGCTTTTTTCGATTCCTGCAAAATTCACCCGGAAGCTGAAATCGGCATCCATCAAATCAGGACGACTTGTTCACCGCACAATTTCGGCAACCCCGCACCGGAAGGCATTCACCAAGACGGTACTGACTTTATCGGGATTTTCTCGGTAGACAGAACTAATATTGTCGGCGGGGAAACGCATTTGTACTTGGCTAAAAAAGAGAAGCCTGTTTTTAATAAAATTCTGCATCCGGGAGAATTGCTGTTAGTTAACGACCATGAGTTTTTCCACTTTACTACGCCGATTAAACCGGAATCTGAAGGAGTGGGAACCAGGGATGTCTTTGTGCTGACTTCTCCGAGTTTGCTTACCGATTGAGGATACAGTCCTGGACGCATAACCTAATGATGTAAGGTGCGTACTACGCACCTTACTCCGATTACCCATTACTGCATCCCACAGATCGCCTTTTGGTTGCGCCCCCACCCATTTCGATCGTGGTTAATGCTTGGGAAAATCGATTCCTGAAATTGATATTCCTTCCATCTTCTCCACATATCGTCCTTGAGCCGCTACACACTCGGCCATTTTTTTAGCTTGTATGGGTTGACTCCTTCGATCTGGCGAGGTACCTCTATAATCCCATGTACCGCGAATGTCGCCAGAGAATGCTTTTCCATTGTTTTTTAATACTAGCTCTGTGCCAGTTGCATCAATGTAGTATTTCCCATTTTCAACAGACACGCTGCTAATTGTGATAGATTCGACTCCTTTGTAGGGATTTGCAGGGCCATCAACGATCTTGATGCAGATTCTATTGTTTTGATGTGCAATCTCTCTACGGGAGTTATTGAACATTGTTCCTTGAGCGTAGTAAGCTCCTGTGGGTAGAATTGTAAAGCCCTGTTGATTACTTTGAGCAGAGGACAATGATGAGATTGACAGAAGGATAGAACTAACAATTAGTGTTTCGATCGCCAAAAATTTCATTTGCAACAAAACTCCATTAAAATTATTTTTTCAGATTCTACACGATCGCAGGTGCTCTATAAACTTCTTTAGAGTTCTTGCAAAAGTCAAATTTACCCCCCGCCAGTCCCCCCTTATTAAGGCCTCTAGCAACTCACAGATAAATCTTATCGAAACTTACGTTCAGATTCTTGAATCGGAACATCATTAATGCTAGCTTCACGTCTTCGCATTAACCCATTTTCTGCAAATTCCCACTGTTCATTACCATAGGCGCGATACCAGTAGTCAGAATCATCGTGCCACTCATACTCGAAGCGAACAGAAATCCGATTGTCTGTAAAACTCCACAGTTCTTTCTTTAAACGGTAATCTAATTCCTTTGCCCATTTTCGTCTTAAAAAAGCCTTGATTTCTTCCCGGCCGCTGAAGAATTCGGCACGGTTTCGCCACTGAGAATCTTCCGTATAAGCTAAGGCTACTCGTTCTGGATCGCGGGTATTCCAGGCATCTTCAGCAGCTTGAACTTTGGCTTTAGCCGTTTCCAACGTAAAGGGCGGTAGAGGTGGTTTAGTTTCCATAAGCTTTGTTTTTTGTGATTATAAAAGATTAGGTGCGAGATGCTCGCGCTACAGAGAGAGTTTTGGGAATTTGATATCAATCCTCAGCATCGGGATCGATTCCCATTGCTCGCAGTCGCTCCGCTAACTGGGTGACTTTTCGCTCTGCTTGTTCGGCTCTTTCCCGTTCTTGTTCGGCTCTTTCCCGTTCTTGTTCGGCTCTTTCCCGTTCTTGTCCGACCAGGGCCCGCTCAATTTCAACTTGTTCGGAGCCAGTTAACAGCAAATTCCCCTGGGAATCCCACCACCGCAGCCAAAGCAGTTCTTGATTTTGATAGCTTCCCTGCCACAGTCCCAATTCTACATCTAGTACAGGAATGGGATAGTGACCGCGTTCGTTTTGCTCCATCCTTCGATACACAAAATCTATCAGGTGATAGACTTCTAAATTGCCAGTTCTCATTTCATAAATACCGTAGTAAGGAATGCGGATAATTCTCTCGTACACCCAAAACTTACCGGGTTTAGTTGTTGTACCGTCGGCCGCCACAGAAAGCGGAGTACGATCGCGTTCTTCCTCTCCATTACCGCTAGCAAATTCTAAAGCAATGAACGGAGCCATGTGTTCCCGCCAAAGTACATAAGAACGGCGAAAACCGTCCAGTGTTGCCGGTACATTCGGCACGTAAAACCAATCCGGTGCTTCTGCACCTCGCTCTGGCGGGTCAGTTTCTCGCCAGTAAATGCCGCAATCTTGCCCGATCGCATATTGTCCGTCTGGATGCAGCCGCTCTACAACCGGCCCGATCGAATCTGTTAGAATGATGCTCTGGGGATGCTCCTGAAAATTTTTTACAAATGTACCGTCTTCGTCTGGCAATTGGGTGTGGTCGGGGAATGCAGGAGGCAGACCAGTAGCAGTTATTGTCTCAGTCATCGTCTTTTCCGTGCAGTTATTGTTCATTGTACTGCGAAATTTTAGAGCAATCTGATTTGAAACTTTAGCTAATATTCCCTAATATGGAAAAGCGATCGTAAAAGGTAACTCAGATGGTTGTCGCAATTTCTAAAGCAGGATTGGGTACAGGTGCGGCTTTCCTCTCAAACGTGACATGGGAGACTCTGGAAAAGTTGGATGCTGATTTGGCGGCAACTGGGGCGCATTTAACTTATTTAGATGGGTGTTTAGAAATTATGGCTCCTTTTTCTGAGGAACATGAAGAATCTAGAAACACTTTAGATCAGCTTTTAGAGATTTATATGCGGACGAAAGACATTCGTTTCTACGCCCGTGGTAGTACAACCATCGGGATGAAGGAAGTGGGTGCACGGAAAGAACCAGATGAGTCTTATTGTTTGGGTACGCGCAAGTCGGTTCCAGATTTGGCGATCGAGATAACAGTAACGAGTGGTGGAATTGATACGCTGGAAATCTATCGTCGTGTGGGAGTGCAGGAGGTTTGGTTTTGGGAGGATGGGGTAATTTCGGTTTATTGCTTGCGTTCTACGGGATATGAGTTGGTGAGTAAGAGCGAACTTTTGCCGGAGTTGGATTTGCGATCGATCGAGTTTTATTCGCGGATGGCGGATCAATATGATGCGGTGAATGCTTTTATGCGATCGATGTAGAAGTTGAGAAGTGCTACTATATAAACTGATTGATGCAGGTGAAGTTACAAGACACAATAAAGCCCCCTTAAGAAAACCAAACACAACAACTGCTGGCATTCAAACAAGCTTTTAATTATAAATTGATTTCTATAGGGAGTTTTTTCATTTTAGCTCCTATTTATTTCTAAAATAGAGACAAGATGAGTTTTAACCTTTAGTAGATGCCGAAAGAAAGGCGAGGCTATATGTATTTAATCGCTTGTTCTATTGTTGTTGCAGTTAAATTGTTTTGACTGTTATAAACAAACAAGTAATTTTTTTGGTTTCCTTGGACAAAAAATCCATTAGGCTCACGTGTTGAAGGAACAATTCGGATTTTACCTTGGAGAACCGTAGGAAGAAGGATTTCATCTTCTGTTCCAAAGTTTTTGATGCCATCTCCTATTAACCGCGAGTTTAAGTTGGCAGCAAATGAATCTGGATCTCCAGCAAGGCCTACAAGTATACTGTTACCAGATCCAGTCAAAGTATCAGATCCAGATTCTGAAGCCAGCTCGGAATTACGAGGGGCTGTGCGACCTACTCCTATTACTTCACTGCCATTAGAATAAGCAGCAACGCTATCTTGTCTTGGAATCACAGGGGTAGGGGTGGGGGTCGGAGTCGGAGCGGGTGTAGGAGTAGGCGTTGGGCTTGGTGTGGGAGTTGGAGTAGTTATAGCTTGAACAACTCCGTTTTCGACAGAAAAGTTACCGATTAAAACATCTCCTTCTGCAGGATTGTAGTCTGGAAGTTGATCTCCTGCTTTGACATTGAAAGTATCGCTGCCATTACTCCCGTAAAGAATGTTGATACCTTCACCACCAAATATGAAATCGTCACCTTTGCCACCGTAGATGGTATCGTTACCTTCACCGCCGTAAATTGTATCGTTACCTTGATCGCCGCGGAGAAAATCATCTCCACCACCACCATACAAGATATCGTTATCTTTGCCAGCGTAAATGGTATCGTTACCACCATTGCCAGAAAGGGTATCGTTACCTTGGACACCAAAAATGATTCCAGATTCTTGAATTGCGTCATTGCCGTTGGTTCCAACAATAGCGCCTTTGAACTCACCGTCTTGGATAATAGTCATTGTCGTTGTTTCCTTTTTGTGCAAAATGCCAAAACACCAACTTTTGGGTTAGTTTTTCTTGTACCTTGTGGGTTTAAATAAAACTTTTACCTAAAAAGTTATCCTAACGAGTTTTTATGCTTTTGTCAAGAAGTAAAACAAAGACATCTTTATAATAGGTCTTTTAGTAGTAGGGTGCGTCACCTTGCCATTTTTCACCAAAACGATCGATTATCGCAGGTGACACACCTTACTTTTGTTGGTAATCAAATTGCGCTCGCCCCTCCCCTACCATCTCCAGTAACAGAAGAAGGGCGATCGTTTGATTTAATATAATTGACAAAACCCTCTAAACTTTAGAGATTCTCCCAATCACTAAGATCAACTTTAGCCTGTCGCAAAATCTTAGCTAAAAAGTTGGCACTTATATCACCTTGATGAGGATTGGGTATGGTAATGCGGAGGTTATCTTTCAACATGAACTGATGCCTTTTTCCCGAATAGGGGCCGTCAAATCCCAGTTGTTTCAGATAATAAATTAAGTCTCGACGTTTGACTGGTTTTAAAGGAGGCATCAGGCAACTTCCTTGGTAACTGTAAGGTCGATATTATCAAGGACAGGTAAAGGAAGTTTCAGGGTGAGACTAAGTAAAATCCAGTCTTCCAATACCTCTTGCAATTCTTCTCGACAAGCTTCGAGACTTACAGCATTTGCATAGACTCCCTCACAGATAGGAATTTCTCCGTAGAAAGTCCCATCATCAGGGAAAATTTCATACTTAGCTTGCTTCATAGCAGCTTGGATGTATTTAGTTAACATATTAAAGCAATCTCCTTTAAGGTGACAAAACGAATTGGGATAATATCAAGCCAACCTTGATTAGCAATAGAGCCAAACAAAATTAGGGCGTGTCCGTTGAGATTACGATCGATCAAAAAAATTATGCTTTAGCATCAAGTTTGGCCTTAGCCGCTCGAAGTTTTTCCCAAGCAGCTTCGGTTCCTGGTTTTGGTGGCAGGGCGGCTATTCTGGCAATGAGATCGCGATTTTTTTCTTCATAATACAGCCGCAATTCCTCAGCTTCCTTAAGAACCATTTGATACTCAGCTTCAACCTCAGCGCGATTTGCCTCAATATAAGCTAAAGCCGCGTTAATTTGTTCCTCTGTAAGGTCAAACAATCCCCTGATAAACTTAGGTGGATATTGAGCCGTCACATAGTCCATGATGTCGTAGAGGGTGATGCGCGTACCTGCGATGGACAGTCCTCTTTCTGTACGGATGATAGCTGTTTGTTCGTCGGATATGGTTGTCATGCCTATAACCTCCTTGAAGTTATTTCTATATTATAATAATTATCAAAACTCTTGCAACAATCATTAGTGTTGGGCGGAGTGCAACGGATAATTATTTACGCGAAGAGAGTGAGAGTAAGGTAAGGTGAGTCGCTACGAGATTGTCGATTTTTATTTAGGATTTAAGCGTGGCGACGCACCCTACAGCTACTTCCCACAGACTCTAAGAAACCGCATTTCTGCGATAATTTACGCATCCTTACCGAGATTTTGAAAAGAAACCCGGTTTCTCACTCCCACGCGCCCCAAAATCCAAGAAACCGGGTTTCTGCGATCGTCTTGGAATTCTCACGCCCGATTTAGTGAATAAACCCGGTTTCTAACTCCCACGCTATCGCCCAACTTCAACTAAACCCAGCTAACCACAGCGGAAGCATCAACAGCAAACCGACGGAAGTGATGGCGATGCTGCTAGCTAACAAATCGCGATCGAGCTCGTATACTTCTGCTAAAATCAGCACGGAAAGAGCTGTGGGCGTTCCCGACATCAACACCAACACGAACCTCGGATCGCCACTCAATCCGAAATAACTAGCACCCAATCCGATCAGCACCGGCACAATTACCACTTTTAACAGCGACGGGATTAACGCCAGTTCAAAACTTTCCCATTTCTTAATAGACCTCAGCCGGATGCCAACCAGCAGCAAAGCACTGGCAATTACCACCCAAACAGCAGTCTGCAATCCCGATTCCACTGTTTCGGGCAGGGGGATGTTTCTAGTATAAAAACCAATTAAAAAAGCCCACAGGGCGGGAACTGTCAGCACGTCCCGGATCTGAGTCCACCAGTGATTTTTTTGCTCGGAGTTCCCAAAATAGCTAGCAATAAATACACCGAAACAATAAGTTCCAATAACGTTGTTAGTGACGCTGTACAAGACAGCCCAGTTGTTGTTATCGCTGCTGATGATAGACGGGGTGATTGCTAATCCAACAAAGCCCGTATTCCCTAACATCGCAGCTAGGAGAAAACTGCCTTGGCTCGATCGCTTCAGGGAATTAAAATTTAATAAAAATAAATTTACTAGAGAATTTTTGCCCTGAAAATAGGGCTTTTGGATGTGGGCTGCACTCAGCCTACGCAATAATACCCAAGTCAGCCAAGCACAACTCGTACTCAGAAATAACACGAATATGGCGATCGCCGGCGTCAATCCCACAGCACCCGAAAAATCGCTTTGACGGGCTAAAACTAGAATTTGCAGGGGTATCCCAATCCAGAAAAGAAAGTGGCTCAGCAGCTTGGGAAAATCAACTGGAATGTACCGAAACAGCAGCAGTCCTAAGCCCGTCCAGATAACTAGAGGGGTATAAGCGTGAAATAAGGTTTCAACCATAAAAATTTAACTTGACAATTGGAAATGCCTCTATCTATTAATAATAATGCTAAAATCCCTTTAAGAAATGCGAATTATCGTTAGCGGAACCCTGGAAGAGGATCGCACTTGCACGCTTTTTCGTCCTAGCGTGTTCGCAGCATTGCAGGCCCGAAAATTTCCGCCCAAATTCCTGCACCTTCCACGGCACAATCTTCAGACTGGCAGCCCCAAATGCTTGCAGCTTTTTGCCTTCACATTCACAAAACCTTTTTTAATTTGAGAAATGTGCGATCGACCTATCTTGCCTTTTCCGAACAGATGTCCCACGTTTTTCTGCCGTTTCGCTCTAACGGAAACAGGGGGAGACTAAAACTGCTAATGACTTGCACTCATTAATTCAATTTCAAAGCATTAACAGGAACCTCATCCCAAGAACTAACAGTCCGCAAGGTAGCAACCCAGCCCTGCTCTTTTTGCTCTGCCGTCAAATTCTTCTCAAAAGATTCGTGGCAATCCTTCGCTTGAGTTTCATCGCAACAAGCAATACAAGAATAAAGAATACCCGACGGATCGATTTGCTCGTTTACCCAAATAATCACGATCTACTCTCTCAATCAAAATCTACTGTTACTTAAATTTTCCTATATTTTTGCCAATTATCTACTCCGATTTACGCAACCATAGATTTGAGGCGGTACAGATTTGTCGTAAGGTGCTTGTGGCGCACCCTACAGATTCCTTGTAAGGTGCGCGGTACACACCTTGATTTCTTAGTCTCAAGCGAGAGGGACGAAAGTTTTTGTAGGATCGATTGCCATCGTCGAGTCTTATCGAGGGGTTTTTACACTTGTTTGGATGCCAAAGTTGCCAAAGACTCGCCCGCAACCCGGCAAATCCGCCAGTCTGGCATCACATCAGCACCGATACCCTTGTAAAATCCGATCGCCAATTCATTCCAATCCAAAACGCTCCATTCCAAACGCCCGCAGCCCCTTTCAACCGTCAACTGCGCTAAATAAACTATCAAAGACTTACCAATTCCCCGCCCTCGAAACTCAGGGATCACAAACAAATCTTCCAAATAAATTCCCGGCTGAGTCAAAAAAGTAGAATAATTGTAAAAAAACAGCGCCCAGCCCACAACTCGGCCCTCGCACTCGGCTAAAATCGCTTCAGCAAAAGGTCGATCGCCAAACAAATGATGCTCCAAATCAACCGCATTGCCAGTAACGGCATGAGATAATTTTTCGTACTCAGCTAAAGCTTTAATCAAATCAAACAGCACCGGCACATCGGCGCGGGTAGCTGGACGCAAAATTACCTCTGAAGACATAAATAAGTAAGTAGTACGCGACAATCAACAATTAAAAATACCACATCAAGACATTTTTAATTTGTAATTTTTACTTAAGTTTTTCCACTTTTAACAAGCATATTTACGGTGGCCTCGGAGTGCCACCCCACAATAATTTTAATATTTTTCAAAATGCCAACTCAATGTTTTTTAGTTTATTTCAACCAGCCCTTCAATCGTTCCGTCACTTGAGGGCGGCGCAGCTTTCGCATTGCCTTATTTTGAATTTGACGGACTCGTTCGCGGGACAAATTGAACAAACTGCTGACCTCTTCTAAAGTGTAAGGTTCGCCGGTCAGCAAACCGTAACGCATAGCAACAATCTCTTTTTCGCGCTCAGTCAAAATACTGTCCAACACCTCCAAAATATCTTGGCGCATCATCATCTCATTCATCTGAGCTTCGGGAGATTGCGTCGCGTTATCTTCGAGAACATCCAAAAGTTCCGAACTTTCTTCTGAGCCGATACGGTGGTTGAGAGACAAAGATTGCCGACGTACTTGCTGGAGGTAGCGAAGCTGTTCGCAAGTAACTTGCATTTCTCTAGCAAGTTCAGTTTCACTTGGATTGCGTTGAAGAGAACGCTTCAAATCTCGATAAACTTTTTTGAGTTTATTTAACTGTTCGACAATGTGAACAGGCAAGCGAATCGTCCGCCCTTGATTGGCAATTGTCCGGGTAATTCCTTGGCGAATCCACCAATAGGCATAGGTAGAAAACTTGTAACCCTTCTCAGGATCAAACTTTTCGGCTGCGCGATTCAAACCCAAAGCTCCTTCCTGAATTAAATCGAGAAAAGGCACGCCCCGATTAAGATAACGTTTGGCAATCGAAACTACCAAGCGCAAATTCGAGCTGATCATTTTCCGTTTCGCCGACTGACACTGGTGGCGAAGCTGTTGCAGTTGAGTTTCGCTTATCCCCAAAGCCGCAGCGATTTCAGCTTTTGTCGGCAATCTGTCCAATTCCTGCTGCAAACGCTGTTCTAGTTCATCCAGGGCGACCAATTCTTGAACGCGGCGCGCCAACTCTACTTCTTCGGCTGCTGTCAGTAGAGGATACCGAGCCATTTCCTTGAACAAAGCTCCCACTGGATCGTCGGCAGACCAGTTGTTGTATGCTGACGATCGAGTTACCGTCGGACGATCGATCTCGGTGTCTTCATCTTCTGCGATCGCGAATGAGGCGTCGGGTGCCACCGCAAAACTGCCTAGGTCAGATTCTGCCATATCGTGCTTGGTGTCGGTGGAAGGATTTGAAAAGTATCCCTTAACTTTAACCAATTTAACCCGAAATTTCCGAAATCCATCTAGAAGCCCGTGACAGAAATTAGATGGCCCCAATTTTATACCTTTCTATTGAGTTCTAGCCAGTAAAGGAGCTGCCTGCAATAATTGCTGAGTATAAGGGTGCTGCGGATTAGTAAAAATATCCCTAGTCTTACCGATTTCAACAATTTTGCCAGCATTCATTACCGCAATACGATCGCAAAAAAATCTCGCCACCCACAAATCGTGCGTAATAAACAGATAAGTCAAATTAAATTCCTGCTTCAACTCCAACATCAGCTCTAAAACTTGAGTCTGCACGCTGGCATCCAGCATACTTACAGGTTCGTCGCAAATTATCAGTTGCGGCCGAGTAATCAAAGCGCGGGCGATCGAAACTCGCTGCTGTTGTCCTCCTGACAATTCCCCCGGATAGCGACGAAAGAAATCCTCCCCTGGACTTAAACCCACCCGCTCTAACATTTGGATTACTTGTTTTTTCGCTTCGCTACCATTAGCTAATTTGTGAATAAACAAAGGGTCAGCAATACTTTGTCCGACAGTCATCATCGGATTCAGACAAGCGTGGGGGTCTTGAAAGATCATTTGCATTTCGCGGCGGTGCTTCCTCACAGCATCGCGGTTCAAGGCAGTTATATCTATTCCTTGAAATTCCACTTTGCCGCCAGTCGCGGTAATTAGCTGCAAAATCGTGCGTGACAAGGTACTTTTGCCGCAGCCGGACTCCCCCACCAGCCCTAGGATTTCTCCCCGTTGTAGCTCTAAACTAACGCCGTCTACTGCTTTAATTACCTGGCGATTCCTGGAAAACAACTGATCTAATAAATTGCTTTCTAAACTGTAGTGTTGCTGCAAATTGGTTACGGTCAAAAGAGGCGAATTTGTTGAGTTTGCAGTAACGACTTCAGTCCTGATTTCCTCGAATGCTAACCCTTTGTCAGAATCGGCTTGAATGTGCAAAGCTGCTTTGAGGAGCGATCGAGTATATTCGTGCTGGGGCTTTTCAAAAACGTTTTGCACCGGCCCTGTTTCTACGACTTTACCGCCGTACATCACCGCAATGCGATCGCAATACTCAGCCACCATCGCCAAATCGTGAGAAATCAACAAAATAGCCGTGCCCCGTTCCTCGCAAAGTCTGGTTAATTCCTGCAAAATCTGAGCAGCTACAGTTACGTCCAAACTTGTAGTCGGTTCGTCCGCAACAATTAATTTTGGATCGAGCAAAAGAGCCAAAGCAATTGCTACTCTTTGCCGCATTCCGCCGCTAAATTCGTGGGGAAATTGCGACCAGCGAGACGCGGGAATTTTCACAGCTTCCAGAGTTTCGATCGCCCGTTTCTTAGCTTGCTTGCGATCCAAATTCGGTCTATGAGCTTGCAAAGTCTCGATGCAATGTTCTCCTACAGTCATCAAAGGATCGAGACGAGTCATCGGATCTTGAAAAATCAATGCTACAGCTTCGCCCCGAAACCGTCTCAGCCGCGAAGCGTTCATATCAAACACCGACTCTCCAGCAAAACTAACTCGCCCCTCAATCAGCGTTGAATCCGGCAGCAACCGCATCGCCGCCCTTCCCAAAGTTGACTTACCGCACCCGGACTCCCCAACTAATCCGAGCTTTTCCCCCGGTTTCAGCGTCAGGGAAACCCCGTCAACGGCCCAACCGGATTGGCCCCGCCGCTGGGGATAAGCTACTCGCAGATTGTCAACGGAAAATAGAGAAGAGTCATTAGTCATTAGTCATTAGTCCTTAGTCTGTTGTCTGTTGTCTGTTGTCTGTTGACTGTTGTCTGTTGTCTGTTGTCTGTTGACTGTTGTCTGTTGTCTGTTGTCTGTTGACTGTTGCCTGTTGACTGTTGACTGTTGTCTGTTGTTATTTATTATTTATTATTTATCAATATACTGGCGGTTAGTTGTTAGTTATTAGTATTGTTCAGAACTTATTAGTTATTGGCAAGAGACCGATATGCTCTTTGTAAATACCAATAGAAATTGCTACAAACAAAGATTTTACCACTACATCATTAACCGACCAACTGCTTACTAACAGTCAACAGTCAACCGTTAACAGTCAACAGTCAACCGTTAGAAATTGCTACAAACAAAAATTTTATCACTACATCATTAACCGACCCGCCGCTTACTAACAACCGTCAACAGTCAACCGTCAACAGTCAACTGTCAACAATCAACTGACTAAATTTCCCTTCGCTTCAACTCAGCTCTCCGCAGTATGTAAGTAGCGGCACAATCTGCGTGAGGATGGTCTGCTAAAACTTCCGCGAGTTCCAACACATATCCGGCGATATCCGGCCCCAGCTTCTCAGTCAGCACTTGACGTTCCCGAGAGGCGAGTTCTTGCACGCGGGCCTTAGCTTGCCAATTCGGAGAAAACATCTTGTCAATCTCGGTGTGGAATCCCAGACTTTCGAGAATGTCCCACTCGCCGTTATCGCACCAAATGCCTCCGCACAACATACAGCGCTCTATGTAAAAGGGCACTCTGCTGAAAGGAACTTTCGCCCGCGACAGATAGTGACCGTCTTCGGGACACAGCGCTGCTTTGCTATCGTAGACAGACGGGGTGAATTCTATGCCGAGAGTCGCTGTCGCATCAGGCTTCTCGGATTTGTTGTACCACTGGCTTTGCTCTTTTTGCCAAGCTTCGTATTCTCTGCCTGGAATCCAGATACCGTAACAGTTGGGACACCACTGCACCGACATACGGCCGGCTAAGGTACCGCCTTCTAAATTGGGATGTTTACATTTTGGACATTCCACCGCTTTATTTCTCCTTGCCTTATTAATTCCCTGTTAATTCAATTATTAATTCTGTATCTGGGCGGGCCCTGAAGAACCAGAATTTTTTTGCAGCAGCGCGCCACAGTAGCCAATTAGCGTGTTAAGCCGCGCGATCGCCCCAGTTTGCCTCGCCTTTGCTGTCGCTGGCTGGCGCGACGCTTGCAAAAACGTGACATCTGTCCCCAATAACCGCAGTTGCTTGTGAATTTCCGTCAAATAAGACTGCTCTGGGGGTGTTTCTGAGGCGTCTAACTCATCGCTTTCGGCTCTCATAATTTGGTTTCCGAAAAATTGTTGCACTTTTCTGTATTCGATCGCCAGCGCGGCCCCATCCAAATTATCCTGTGCAGCAGTTCTTTGTAGTTTTTCTAGTGCTTGCTGTAATTCTTGGTAGCGCTGGCGGCGGTCTTCGGACAATATCATGATTTTGTAAACAAATTTGTATTTATAATCAAGGTAGATACTTACTTAAGTTTGCTCATATGGAGGGAAGGCGTGCGTTTTTGGAGCAATTCCCTGTTTTGTGAGAACTTTTTTTGATTTGCTGCCCTAACTCTACCCTTCTGGCTGCTGCTTTCTGTTTAGGGTTGCCGGTAAATGCCGATCCCCCGCAACCTCAACTGCTACCGCCAAAATATGCTTATTTTACCCGATTTTCCCCGATCAACAGACTGCGGCGGCAGCAGTGGTGTCACTATATTTTCCTACCTCCGAGGGGGGACGACTCGGAATTCGATAGGTATAGTTTGAGAAAAATCGACTATTTTTTTGAATTGCAAATTGTGGCATTCAATTAGTTTAGTATAGCTAAACACATAATTTCCGCAATTCAACCGGAAACCGGCTTTTAACCATTTGTATTTCTAAGTTTTAAAGGTGTACCCCATGAACGCGAACACTCTGACTCCCTCTCCTTCGATCGATCCTGCTGTAGTTCCCGATTGGCTGCAAGAATGCCTGAATACTCGATCGCAGCCTGATGGAGACCCTAACCCGAATTGCTCGACGGACGACAGCTTAATTTGTCGGGCCTTTGAATTTGCCCGCGACTTGCACGAAGGACAATACCGCAAATCTGGAGAACCTTACATTTGCCATCCGGTAGCTGTCGCTGGAATACTCCGGTATATGGGCGGCAACAACGTCATGATTGCCGCGGGCTTCCTCCACGACATTGTTGAAGATACAGATATTACTCTCGAAGAAATAGAACAGCGGTTCGGCGCGGAAGTACGACAGTTGGTTGAAGGTGTCACCAAGCTTTCTAAGTTTAATTTTTCCAGCAAAACAGAGCGCCTTGCGGAAAATTTCCGCCGAATGTTCCTAGCAATGGCTAAAGATATTCGCGTCATTGTCGTCAAACTGGCAGACAGGCTGCACAACATGAGGACTTTGGAGCATTTGTCCGAAGAAAAGCAGCGCAGTATTGCCCTAGAAACCCGAGATATTTTTGCTCCCCTAGCAAACCGTTTGGGTATCGGTCGCTTTAAGTGGGAATTAGAAGATTTAGCCTTTAAATACCTGGAACCGGAAGCTTACCGCGAAATTCAGGAATTGGTGGCGGTGAAGCGAGTCGATCGAGAAACTCAACTCGCAGAAGTCACCGATAGTTTGCGAGAAAGGCTTGACAATTTAGGCATTAAATGCTACGAAGTCAGCGGCCGTCCCAAACATTTGTACGGAATTTATGGGAAGATGCAGCGCCGCCAGAAAGGGTTTAACCAAGTGTACGATATTGCGGCAGTGCGGATCATAGTAGAAACCAATGATGACTGTTATCGGGCTTTGGCGATCGTCCACGATTCTTTCCGCCCGATTCCCGGCCGCTTTAAAGATTATATCGGTTTACCAAAAGCCAACCGCTACCAATCTTTGCACACCGGAGTAATCGGAACCAGCGGTCGCCCCATCGAAGTGCAAATTCGCACCGTAGCAATGCACCACATTGCAGAATACGGCATTGCCGCGCACTGGAAATACAAAGAAACTGGCGGTTCTAACACAACAGTCACCGGCGACGACGAAAAATTTACTTGGCTGCGGCAACTCCTAGAATGGCAAAGCGACCTCAAAGACGATCGCGAATATTTACAAAGCATTAAGGACAACTTATTCGACGAAGATATTTACGTTTTTACTCCTAACGGAGACGTGATTGCTCTCAATAGCGGATCAACTCCCGTAGATTTTGCTTACCGTATTCACACAGAAATTGGCAATCACTGCACCGGTGCGAGAGTCAACGGGCGAATGGTAACACTAGACAAGGTTTTAAAGAACGGCGATATTGTAGAAATCTTGACCCAAAAAAATGGTCATCCGAGTTCCGACTGGCTGAATTTTGTCAAGACAAACGGTGCCAAAAACCGAATTCGCCAGTGGTTGAAGCGATCGCACCGAGATGAAAATCTCGCCCGCGGGCGGGAATTGCTGGAAAAAGAATTAGGTAAAAATGGCTTAGAATCTTTGCTAAAATCTGAACCCATGCAATCGGTGGCTCAGCGCTGCAACTACCACAGCGTCGAGGATTTAATCGCCGGTTTAGGCTACGGCGAAGTGACTCTAAATCTCGTAGTAAATCGACTGCGAGATTTAGTAAAAGTGCAGCAAAAAATTGAAGCTGCTCCCGCAGGAACCCACGAAGTGCCCTTGCTAATACCTGCATCGACGGCACCGAAACCAGTACCGAGTTCGTCTCCGAGCAAATCACCGATCGCAGGTGTAGAGGGATTGCTCTACCATTTATCCGGCTGTTGTTGTCCGATTCCTGGAGAATCCATTATTGGAGTTGTGACTCGCACTCGCGGAATTTCGATTCACCGGCAAGGATGTTCAAATGTTGAGAACGTACCGGGCGATCGCTTGGTTCCTGTGAGTTGGAATTCCAGCAACCGCAATGAATCTCGACCCAACACTTACCCGGTTAACATTCAAATTGAAGCCCTCGATCGAGTGGGAGTTCTCAATGATGTTTTATCACATTTGAAGGACAACCAAGTAAACGTCCGCAGCGCTCAAGTCAAAACCTATCCCGGATTGCCTGCATTAATTGACTTGTGCATGGATATCCAGGATAAACAACAGTTCGAGCGGACTTGTATGCAAATTAAAAAGATGAGCGATATTTTGAATTTGCGGAGGCTGAGCGAAGGGACTTAACAGGAAATTCTTCCTATGGCAAAACTCAGCCTTAACTCGGTTATTCCTTCAGCAAAGCTGACCAACTATTTATTAATCCGGCTTCCTAAAGACGACAAATCTCAGTTTCTCGATCGAGGTGGTTACAGCATAGAAAACTGGCAACAGCTCGATCGAGATTTAAGAAGCCAGATACTTCCTCTGGAAGCGGAGCAAATGGAAAACACCAGATACGGTCAAAAGTACATGATTAAAGGCAGTTTAACAGGTCCAAACGGTACGATTTTACAAGTTAAAACCGTTTGGATCGTTACTCCATCCGAAACCAGATTTGTTACATTAGTTCCTGATTGACAAGAGGTTAAACCCCATGAAATTTGAACTGTTTTCACAGGTAGCATTGCGAGAAGATATTCCTAAGTATGGCCTAAAAAAAGGTGATACAGCAACTATCGTTGAACACTACCAGATGCCGGAAGGTGAAGAAGATGGTTATAGCTTAGAGGGTTTCAATATCGAAGCAATTACAGTTGAAGTTGCCGAGTCCCAGATTGAAGCAATAAAAGCTCCTGTTTTGCAGCTTGGAAAATATTGATTACCATTCGCCTTCCACCAGCCTGCGATGAGAGCGACTCATCTTGCGACGCAAAATTTGTTCTTCTTCAGAGAGAGGTGCTTCGCAAGCAGCATTAATTTTTTCTAACAGTTGTTGATTTTCGCGACGGCGGATAAATTATTCAAGCGCTATTTCGATCAAAAAACTCTGAGAAATTTGCATTTCGCCAGCTAATGTTTCGGCTTGTTCAAATAAAGATGCTGCCAATGAGATAGCAGTTTTGACAGTTGTCATAGCTTTATACCTTCATTTATTTATATGAGTCTAACTAATAGCATAGCTAACCACAATACCGTTCGGCAAACAGGCAGAAGAATGAAACCCTTTATTTCGCCGGAGTTACTGGCTTTGACTCGCCCAGCTTTTGCTGCAAAAACTCCTGGGCTACTTCTCCAGCTTCCTGCTGTTTCTTATCAACTTGATAGTTTAGTTTCCGCATATCTTCCTCGGAGATTTTGCCGCCCAATTCTGCAAGCACTTGACGCAATTCTGGGTATTTTTCCAAAATTTGCGATCGCACAACCGGAACTGCTTCGTAGGGCGGGAAATAGTTCTTGTCATCTGTGAGAACTACTAAACCTAAACTTTGAATCAAACCGTCCGTCGTATTACCAGCAATCACATCTACTTCTTTTTGTTGCAGCGCTTGATAAAGCAATCCTAACAGCAATTCCTTTGGTTGTTCTCGAAATTTAATCCCGTAAGTTTTAGCCAATCCGGGAAACCCATCTTCTCTCTCGTTAAATTCTGGGCCGAAACCAGCCCGGAGGTTAGGTGAAGCTTTCCCAAGTTGCGAGAGAGTTTGTAAATTGAGTTTTTTGGCATCGTCTCCCCGCACAATAATCGCAAAACTGTTATTAAAACCCAGCGGTTCCGTCCATTCTGCTTTAAACTGTTTGGGATATTCTTGTTTGAGGTAATCGAGGACTTTTTTGGGGTCAGAAATCGGTTTCTGTTTGAGCAGGTTGGCGTAAGCAGTCCCCGTGTATTCGACGTACAAGTCGATTTGACCGGCTGTTAGGGATTGATGGCAAAGCGAGCCTCCGAGATTCAGTTCTCGTTCTACTTTGATATCTGTTTTAGCTTCGATATGGCGTGCTAAAATTTCTGCGAGGATGACTTGTTCGGTAAAGTCTTTCGAGCAGATGACAACTTGCTTTTGGGGCTTAGAGGTACATCCTGCTACTGCAAGCAAGCAAAGCAGCCAGCAGGAATAGAAAAAAAAATCGTTCTTAGATATTTTCATGACTTAACTCAAATTAAACATCTATAATTAATACCTTATAAGTTATAGCATAAAGCCCTGATCGCAGACTTATTCCCGAAGTCTACGCTTTAACACCGATCGCACTTTACCCAAGTTCCGTTTTCCTGTTGTAACATTTATTGATAGACATGGAGGAATAAATATGGTAATCAGAGTCAGCGATATTATCCAGCGGCAGCGGCAATTTTTTGCAACTGGGAAAACTAAGGATGTGGATTTTCGGATCGAACAACTCAAGAAGCTCAAAAGTGCGATCGTTTCCAATCAATCACGGATTGTGGATGCTGTCAAGGCAGATTTGAACAGGCCGGAGTATGAGGCTTATTTTGAAATTGCTGCGATCGCAGAAGTTAATTATGCCATCAAAAACGTTAAATCGTGGGCCAAGCCGAAAAAAGTGCCTACTTCGATCGATCAATTCCCAGCATCGGCCCGCATTTACCCAGAACCTTTGGGCGTAGTTTTAATCATCGGGCCTTGGAATTACCCATTTCAGCTAATGATATCACCCTTGGTCGGGGCGATCGCCGCAGGCAACTGCGCCATCCTCAAACCTTCAGAAATCGCCTCGCACACGTCGGCAGTTGTCGCCGACATGATTACCAAAACCTTCGATCCCGCCTATGTAGCCGCCGTCGAAGGAGGAGTAGAAACCAGTCAACAATTATTAGCCGAAAAATTCGACCACATCTTCTTTACTGGTGGCACAAAAATCGGTAGAATAGTCATGGAAGCCGCCGCCAAACACCTGACACCTGTGACATTAGAATTGGGCGGCAAAACTCCTTGCATTGTAGACTCAGATATTCAAGTAGAATACACTGCTAAACGCATTGCCTGGGGCAAATTCATCAATGCCGGTCAAACTTGTATCGCTCCAGATTACCTGTTAGTTGATAAAAAAGTAAAACCCGATTTGATGCAGGCAATAAAAACAGCAATTCACGGATTTTACGGCGACGACCCCCAGAAAAGTCCCGACTATTCCCGAATTATTAATCAGCATCATTTAGGACGTTTGGCAGAGTTTATCAAAGACGGAGAAGTTGTCGTCGGCGGTCAAACAAACCCCGAAGATAAATATATTGCACCGACGGTTCTCGACAAGGTTTCCTGGGATGCGCCTGTGATGAAGGATGAGATTTTCGGGCCGATTTTGCCAGTTTTGGAGTATGATGATTTAGGGGAGGCGATCGCCCAAATTAACGCCCGTCCCAAACCCCTAGCTTTGTATTTGTTCTCGAAGGATAAAGAGAAACAAGAGCGAGTTTTGCGGGAAACTTCTTCCGGGGGAGTTTGCATAAACGACACAGTTATGCAAGTCGGAGTAACAAGTTTACCTTTTGGCGGAGTTGGCGACAGCGGCATCGGCACCTATCACGGCAAAGCAAGTTTTGACACTTTTTCGCATCAAAAAAGCGTGCTGCAAAAGTCATTTTTACTTGACTTAAAATGGCGCTACGCTCCCTATCTAGGTAAGTTGGATTTGATTAAGAAAGTTATCGGTTGATCGATCGCACTTGGAGGGGCGGGTTCACCAACGTTTACAATATCAGCAAGATAGCAAAATCAACCCGCCCATTCCTGATATTATCGGTTAACCGATTCCACGGTGAACGATTATTTCCATAAATTTTAAATGATTGCTCATCAATTTTTTGAAAGATTTCGATCACACTCTCTACGTCACTCGTAAATGACAGTTGCCCCATCCCAAATAATTCACATTAGAAAATGTCTATAATATCTTTTAGCATCTTCTCGCTAACAAGCAATTTATGGAACCTTTAGCAAAAGAACACTGTGCCGCCTGCCGCCCAAACTCTCCCCGCGTCACAGCTTACGAAATTGTCCAGCTAAAACCTCAAATTCCCGACTGGAATTTAATCGAAAAAAATGGCATTCCCAAAATAGAACGCACCTACAAATTCCCGGATTTCAAAAGTGCGATCGCCTTTACAAACAGCGTCGGCGAAGCAGCAGAAACTGAAGGACATCACCCCGCACTGTTAACCGAGTGGGGGAAAGTTACCGTTACTTGGTGGACTCACGCGATTTCTGGACTACATCGCAATGATTTTATTATGGCAGCGAAAACAGATGCGATCGCCAATCAATTCTCAAAATAAAATCCGACTTATAGCCCGATCGTACTCTAAGAACTCACAGCTCCGGGTACGAGCGGAGAATGCCGTTGGTTCCCATTCAACAACTCCAGATTCAGTCGGTAGCCGACATTCCGTACAGTTTGAATCAGGCTCGGCTGTCGCGGATCAATTTCGATTTTTTTACGCAGAGAGAGTACGTGAGTGTCGATCGTCCGGGGGTTATCAATCGCATCGGGCCACGCCCTCCGCAGCAAATCCGAGCGCGAGAGTGGCACTCCTCCAGCTTGAGCTAGCACGTACAGCAGGCTAAATTCCTGGGGAGTGAGTTCAATATGTTCCTCGTACAACCTGACTCGGCGCTGCACCAAATCAATTTTCAGCAGCCCGCACTCCAGCGTCGCCGGCGGTACCATCGTGCGGTTACGGCGCATCAGAGCTTCCACCCTCGCCATAAACTCTTGCATCCCAAAGGGTTTAGTCAGGTAATCGTCTGCCCCCGCCTTCAAACCTTCAACAATATCCGATTCCGAATTCCGCGCCGACAGCATCAAAATCAGCGACTGCTGCTGCTGTTGCAGCCAGTGGCAAAATTCCAAACCGTCCCCATCCGGCAATTGGGCATCCAGAATGACTAGGGTTGGCTGGCGGCTGAAAAATATTTCCCTAGCGTGACTGATATCCGCTGACTGGTGCACCCAGTGACCGACTTGCTGTAGATGCCAGCCCAAGAGCGATCGCAGGTGCGGATTCCCTTCAACAATTGAAATACTTGCAGATTCCACAGAGGCGAGCTTCCCATATCACTAATTGCTACAAGGTTAACAGAGCTTTTGTCAAGCTTTTGTAACCATCGCTACTCAAGCATTAGCTGCGTTTAAAGCAGCGGACACACCCAGGGTAGGAATTTTAAATATTTGGTTAATTTGGGAGGGTCAGCCTGCAGAAAGGTTAAATCATTCTGGCGGTAAGCTTACAATGAAAATAAGACAGTGTAAAGCCGATCGATCCCATGCCCCAACCGCCTGCCAAAAGCGATCCCCCCGACCCAGCCCCCACTCCCAGGAGGTTGACAAATCGCGCAAGTGAAACTAGAATTCCTCCAACCGTTCGCTCGGTAGCCGGAACACTCAGCCACTTAGACCGCCAAATTCAGCAATATCCCGACTCTATTAAACGCACAGCGAATTATCTAGGTGCGCGCACAAAGTCGAGCAACTGCATTGCAACGAGTGAAATTTTTTATGGAGGGTAGCCTGTTGAGCAGGGTAAAAACTTTTATTTAGAAATAGCCCCAAGCTGAGCCACTCAGCATCAATCGAGGCCATTCCTAAATCCCGCCGTCATTATACAAACCACAAAGGATTTCAAACTCACACTATGCTACAAGACACCCAAACAATCCGGCACTACCAAAAACTCACCGACGCCCTCGTCGAAATGTGGAATAGAGGTTATCGCTTTGATGACCTGCGGCTTTACTTAGACGGCTATTTAGCAGCCCTGCGACATTCCAACAGTTTGGAGCCCTATCTGATCCACAGACTAGAGGAAGAAGCAGCGCGTTACATTCACGACCCCTCCAATTTTGCAATGCCACAGACACAGACACAGGCTGAATCAGACTACTATTAAATAGCAAATTCGGTTTGATAAACCCTTGATGAATTGGGAATTGGGAATTGGGAATTGGGAATTGGGAATTGGGAATTGGGAATTGGGAATCGGGAACTTGTACTGCCCTTAAATGGTTCCCTTGCTCGGCCAGGGAACCGATGTCCAGAGGCTCGGCCTCGCTTTCGGAGCCTAAAACTTGGATGCCGAGCCGACCGTATTGGGTTCCCCGGCTCTGCCTGGACATAAGTAATTAAGTAAATTAACTTAATTCAACGTAAAACCCGATTGCTGTTATTTCCCCGACTTCTTAAAGAAGTCGGGGATATGTTTTTTCTGTCTAATTTAAGAAGCCAAAGCCACTTCTACAACTTCTTGCAATTCGCCCTTTTGATACATCTCGATCATAATATCCGAGCCACCAATAAACTCGCCGTTGATATAAACCTGGGGAATTGTCGGCCAGTTGGAATACTCTTTAACGCCTTGACGAATTTCCTGGTCTGCCAAAACATCAACTGTTTCGTAAGGCACTCCCAAAGTATTGAGAATTTGCACCACAGTATTAGAAAAACCACACTGGGGCATTAACTTATTGCCCTTCATAAACACCATGATTTTATTTTGCTTAACTAACTCGTCAATTCTTTCATGTGCTGCTGTAGTCATGGTAGCTCCTAATATTGTTTGAAAAATTTTAAACGTTGACTGACGCAGAAACCGGGTTTTTTAGGACAATCTTTCGTTACAGCCATAGATTCCGGTTAAAAAACCCGGTTTCTTTGGTTTTTGTGCGTAAGTGCAGCAGTTGTATTTCAAGCAACTATTGACAGAAGCACAAACTTGTGATAGCTAATTGCCTCTCAACAATTAAGCAACTTGACTTTTCGCTTCCCATTCTGCGGGAGTTAAGGTTTCCAAGCCCAAAGCGTGGATGGCTTCACTAGCCATTGCCTGTTTGAGAGCGCCGTAGACCAGTTGGTGCTGCTGTACTCGGCTTTTTCCTTCAAAGGCTGCTGAGACGACTCTCGCCTGGTAATGGTCACCGCCACCAGTCAAATCCTCAACTTGTATTTTAGCGTCGGGCAACCCTGCCTTAATCATTTCTGCTACTTGAGACGGTGTAACCATTGGTTTCTCTGATAAACGGCTGTAATTTAGATTTTAGTGGAACTATTTTGTCGATGAGCTCGGTTGAGTGCTGGCAGGCCGGGGAAAGGGCGAATCCACAAAACCCAATTCCAGTAACTGCTGGTAAGCTTTCTTGCCCAAGTCGCGAGTTGGCTGCTGCGATCGAATAATCTGAATCAGCAGGGGCACAGCCAGTTCGGGCTTATTTTGCGCCCGGTGTACCAACGCCAGCCGATAGGTAGCTTCGTCGCGCATTTGGGCCGTTTCTACAGCTTTGGTGCGGTGGCTTTCGGCCAAGCGGATGTCAATTCCGGCAAAACTGCTACCCAGTTGTTGGTAGAAGTTGGACAGTTGATTGAAAATTTGGCGGGATTCTTGGAGTTTTTGAGTAGCCAGTGCGTAATTCTGAGAGGAAATAGCACTGCTGGCTTCTGTCATCAAACGCTGGCCTCCTTGGACGCTCAGCAGACTGCTGTCTTGCGTCAGAGGGCGAAGATTGTTGGGGTCTGTGGGGTCGTCGGCGGGATCGACTTGCTGTTGGTTCTCTGGCCCCGAAGGTTGTTGTGCTTGGACTTGGAGCGGTTGCAACAGGGTAAAAGCTGCGATCGCCCCGATCGTAATCCGGGCAGTGGAGCGAAGCCAACAAACAGTTCCAGAGTATACCATGAAATTACTTTGCGCCTATGCGCTTTAAAAAAATATTTAGCTTGAGCCGATCTTACCATTGGCGATCGCAACCGGCTAAGTGTAAACCAAATTTGTTGAAATGTCAAAGGGTGCGATCGGGAGAAAAGCTCAAAACGAGTTTTCTGTGAGGTGGTTTATCGGAAAAACACCCAGCCATCGAATAAAAATCGCCGGTTGAAAGAGACTGTTGGCGAATGTCTGAGGGGTTTCACCCCTCAGACATCGCCGTCCTGAATAGGCAGAATGATTGTGTAA
>NZ_JAUBRA010000087.1:0-25646 GCF_036701555.1 Microcoleus sp. Pol10D4 | reverse complement strand
TTGAGAACCTCTCGCTGATTAACCATTTTTTCCACTCAGCTCAGGCTGAGTCAATTTGTGCTTAGTCTAAACTCCAGAATCATTTCTGTCTCTCTTTTCTCTTTCTCTGTGACCTCTGCGCCCTCTGCGGTTAATAAAAAAAATAAATCCCCTTCACGCCCGAAACAGAATTGCTATATGATACAGCACATTCCATCTAAGGTGTATGCCATTTCCTCATGCTGATGGATATCTGCAACAGACCTCTCCAAAAACTTTCAAATCCTTTTCCATGTTGGTTGCAATTGGAAATCTAGCCACTACTGAAAGCACTATAGCTTCTTTGTCCTTAAACTTGATAACTACAGTGGAGTCGGCAGCAGAGGTCGAATTAACTCCATAATTCTGTCAGAATTAAAATTATTGATATAATTAGTTAGTGCCTTGGACAAACTTGCTTTGGATTCGGGAATTTGTACAATTAATTCGTTCATAACTTCGGTATCGAGATAGTAAGCGGCGTGATACATTTGTTCTAACCACTGAGGGGGCATCATGGATAGATCTGCTACAGACACCGTTTCAACTAATAGTTTTTGTGGAGTTTGTCCTACGACTTCGTAGATATATTTTACTCCCAAATATTTAGCAAGTTTGTCAAAGATGTCTCTCTGCTGAAATGGCTTGCTTATAAAGTCGTTAAAGCCAGCCATAAGAACTTTCTCTCGCTCTTCTTCAAAAATACTGGCAGTTAAAGCAATAATGACAGTTTCTTGGCTCTGAGGGCGTTCTCTAATATATTTAGTAGCTGTGTAGCCATCCACGATCGGCATTTGCAGATCCATCAGAATCAGGTGTGGCCGCCAACTCTCCCACAGTGAGAGTGCCTCCACTCCCTGTTTTGCTTCTCTCACCTCAAAACCAACCGAGATCAGGATCTCGACTAACAAGCGACGATTTTCTCCTAAATCTTCAACAATAAGAATGCGGTAAGTCGGTTGTCCGGGAGCTAAATTAATTACTCTTTGATTAATTGATTCTGGGGGTAAGGATTCGGCTTGAGGTAACTGTACACCAATCTCAAAAGAAAAAGTGCTACCTCGGTGCAAAGTGCTTTTAACCCGAATTTGACCGCCCATGAGTTTGACGAGTTTTTGACTGATCGCTAAACCAAGCCCACTGCCTTGACTCAAATTCTTCCCAGCTTCGGCTTGCACAAATACCTTAAATAGGCTCTCAATTTCTGTGGGCGCGATTCCCACACCTGTATCCTCAACTTCAAAAGATAGGTGACAGGATGTTTTGTCTCTTTGTGCTGCTCTTACTCGTAGAGTGACGCTTCCTTGATTGGTAAACTTAATCGCATTACCAAGGAGATTGACCAAGACTTGATAGAGTTTTTTCCCGTCGCTATGCACAAATTGAGGAATGTCGGGATCTAGCTCAAAAATTAGTTGCAATTCTTTAGATTGGACTTTAGCTTGGAACATTTCTTCAATAGAAGTCAGCAAATTTGTCAAACCAAAGTCAGAAGGATTGAGGGTCATCCGTCCGCTCTCTATTTTGGATAAATCTAAAATATCGTTAATCAAATCCAATAAATGTCTACCGCTACGATTGACAATCTGTAAACGTTCTTGGAGAGAAGGAGTCAGATTTTTCTCATAGCTCATCAATTGCGTGAATCCCAAAATTGAGTTGAGGGGGGTGCGGAGTTCGTGGCTTATATTGGCGAGGAAGACAGTCTTGGCTTGGTTTGCTTCATTTGCCTGATGAAATTCCAACTCAGCTTGTTTGCGATCGCTAATATCAATTAAATATCCTAAAATTTCTACTGGTGTACCTGAATGATCTTGAATTAGCCTAAACTGAGCGAGCATCCAGCGATAAACCCCATCGGAGCGACGAAAACGGTATTCCTGGAAATACAAATCATTAATGAATAGATTTGCTAAGCCATGAACCACTGTTCCTAAATCATCGGGGTGTAAGTGATTCACCCAAAATTTAGAATCTTCTAAAAACTCGCTGGTTTCGTAGCCCCATATATCTTTGATATTTTCGCTGATGAACGTTGCGCCATAATCGCCAGCAGGTTTACTGCTAAAAATGACAACGGGGCTGTAGTTTAGAAGAAAGTTGAGGCGATTTGTGGTAGCTTGCAAGGCTTGCTCAGCTAGTTTTAGCTCTGTTGCGTCCTCCTGAACGGCAACATATACAGTTCCGTATTCAGGATGCTCAAACTTGGATGTATGAACTCTGCACCAAAAGAGAGTTCCATCTTTCTTTCTATTGTGGACTTCATATTTCGCTTCGCCGGTCTGTTCAATTTGAGTGACGATATCTAGAACGGTTACATCTGGTGTAAAATTTGTATCGACATAATTCAAGACACCAAGGGCTTGACCTGCGAGTTCGCCCTCTGTGTAGCCAAACATAGCGTCAAAGGTTGGATTGGTGTAGACGATCATGAGGTCTGAGGCTTTAATCAAACATACTCCTTCTGCCATGTTATTCATGATAACGCTTTGAAGTTCTAGCGTTTTTTGAGCTTCTTTTTGAGCCGTAATTTCTTGGATTTGAGAAATAAAATGCAGTGGATTTCTCTGTGCATCTTGTACTAGCGAGCCATTAAGAATAATCCAAATAATATGTCCTTGTTTATGGAAATACCGTTTTTCCAGTTGGTAAGTTGAAATTGTTCCTGCTAATAGCTGATGTGCATAACTAAGATCCGCGTCTAAATCGTCAGGATGGGTGATATCTTGGAAACTTAATGCTAACAACTCTTCTGAGGAGTAGCCAAGAATCTGACATAAGGCAGGATTGACTTTAATCCAGTGCCCATCAAGTGAAACGATCGCCATCCCGATAGAGGCATCTTCAAACGCATGGCGAAACTGCTCTTCACTGTTTCGTAAAGCCATCTCAATTTGTTTGCGATCGCTAATATCGCGCAGAATAACAGTAAATACCGTTTCGTCTCCCATTTCCAGCCTAGAAATAGAGGCTTCAGCCGAAAACTGCGTTCCATCTTGACGACGACCCAAAATCTCGCTTCGTTCTCCCATCCTTCGCGCTCTAGTAGAAGACTGTGCAAATTGTTTGATATGCTGCGGGTGTGCATTTCTAAACTGTTCTGGCAGCAGTAAATTCAGTGGCTCCCCTAAAATATCCTCAATTTTATAGCCAAATATCTTTTCTGCCCCTTGATTAAACAGGGTAATGCGTTGAGTGCGATCGATGGAAATAATTGCATCATTGGCGATTTCTAGAATGCCCGCAAAACGAGCCTGCGATTTTTGTAAAGCATCTGTTCGTTCAGCCACAAGAATTTCTAAATTTTCGTTAAGTTTTTTAATTTCTTTTTCCGCTTGTTGGCGCTTATAATCTATCTGGTTCAAAAAGCGAGCCGTCCCCAAGATGAGAATTGAGAAGGTGACAACCATAACAGTTGAACGCAATGTATAGCCAAAATTAGCGTTATACCAGCCTAAATTTTGTCCCTGAAGAGTGAACCAGTTCAGTGTCACTGGAAAGGTCGTCGCCCAAGGCAGCAACCACCGAACCATTACTCCGCCGACCAGGCGACTGCTTACTACTTGCATTAATCCTTCGTTGGGGCGGAGCAATAAAATTCCTCCATAGAGGATGAAAAAGGTGGCGATCACGTTTACGGGTTGAGTCGTTGTAATTGTGATCAAATGTTCAAGAATATCGACATTGAATAGGTGTCCAAATAAAGCTAGTAGAGAAATTAAAGCTGCAACACTACTAAAAATCTGAGCCAACCAAGTATCCCGTTGGGAATTTTGCCCTAACAGTAACAGTGCTAGTCCCATCAGCACAAAATTTAGGGCGGTATTTACTCCCATTCTTCCCGGATAAGGAGTCGCTGAAGAAACGAAATCTCGGAAAAGCCACTGATCAATACCCAGTTTCCAACCAAAAATATACTCGCTCAGCGTCAGGAGACCCATGATGATGATAAATCCTGCCATCCCTTGAGCGATGCGATTGTGCGGTTGCGTTCTTTGGTACTGCAACAATCTCAAAGAAACTCCAGCCAGCAAAAAGCAAATTGCCGTGTTTGCTTTCATGGTCGAAGTCATATCGGTATCGGGAAAACCACTTTTGAGTAGGGAGATGTCAAATTGCCAACCAAGCAGCACGAGACATCCGATCGCAATGACGAGTAGACTTGCCATTTGAGAAATGCGCTTGTTCATAAATCGGCTGCTTAGGTTTAAATACTCTTCTTCTGATGTTAGACGAAGCGAAGAAGGGCAAGCACGGGGGACTGCCCCTACCCGAACAATTCAGATTTTGTAAGGCTGCGCCCCATTGCCAGCCCCATATTCCGGGATCGCAGGACTTCTTTGTGGGTAAAGTGAGTTTTTTAACCGAATAATTAAACTATACTATTTGTGCATATGTTTATATTCCTCTAGCAGGAAACTAGGGAAATTAGTATGATTGTCGATAGAACGAGCGATAGGGTTAGCGATCGAGCTACCAACTACCGAGGCAATATTTTAATTGTTGACGATCTGCCTGATAACCTGCGTCTTCTCAGGGATACTTTGAGGGCGGAGGGTTATAAAGTTCGCAGTGCTATAACAGGGGCAATGGCGCTCAGAGCCGCCCAATCGCCATCGACGGAGTTAATCTTATTAGACATTAAATTGCCTGATATTGATGGTTATGAAGTTTGCAGACAATTAAAATCTGACGAGCGCACCGCAGAGATTCCAATAATTTTTTTGAGTGCGCTAAATGAAACTTTTAATAAGGTGCAAGGGCTGGCTGCTGGAGGGGTAGATTATATTGCTAAGCCCTTTCAAGTTGAAGAAGTATTAGCTCGTGTCGAAACCCACTTAACTATCCGAAGGCTGCAACAAAAACTCCAAAAGCAGAATTTACGTCTGTTGAGAGAAATTGAAGAACGGCAACGTCTCGAAGAGTCTCTATTTGCCGAAAAGGAATTGGCTCAAGTGACACTGCAATCCATTGGCGATGCGGTCATTACTACTGATGCCCAAGGTAGGGTGAGATATTTAAATCCTATAGCTGAGCGACTGACAGGCTGGAAAACTCATGATGTTCAAGGCGTTCCTTTCTCTACAGTCTTCCTAATTGTCGATCAAGTAACGCGAGAGCCAGTAGAGAATCCTATAAACATGGCTCTATTAGAGGAGCGAATTGTAACCTTAGCTAACAATACTATTCTGATTGCCGATGATGGAACCGAGTATCCCATTGCTGACTCGGCAGCACCTATTCGAGACCGCCAAGGTCAAATTATCGGGGCAGTAATCGTCTTTCATGATGTTACTGAATCGCGCTATCTCACCCGTCAACTCTCTTGGGAAGCCAGTCACGATTCCCTAACGGGGTTAATTAACCGTCGAAAATTTGAGCAGCACCTAGTTGAGGCGATCGCCTCTTTTAAAGATAGCAATCACCAGCACGCTCTCTGTTATTTAGATTTAGATCAGTTCAAAGTCGTTAATGATACCGTAGGTCATATTGCTGGCGATGAGCTACTGCGCCAAATCACCGCACTTATTCAACAGGGAGTCCGTGCTCATGATATGCTGGCTCGCTTGGGAGGTGATGAATTTGGTATTTTGCTCACTCAATGTTCACTCTCTCTAGCAACTCAGATTGCAGAAAACCTCAAAGACCTAGTGCATCAGTTTCGGTTTATTTGGAATGGCAAAACCTTTATCATCGGAGTCAGCATTGGAGTTGTTGCTATTGACCAAACAAGCCAAGATTTGAGGGAGCTTCTGGGAGCGGCTGATGCAGCTTGTTATGCTGCCAAAGCCAGAGGCCGCAACTGTGTTCATATTTATAGTCTAGATGATAGCGAACTAATTAAACAACGTGGTGAGAGGCAGTTGATTTCCCAAATCAGCCGAGCGCTGGAAACCAATCGTTTTTGTCTCTACTACCAAAAGATTGTCTCTATTACCTCTAAACCATTAGTACAGCATTATGAAATTTTGATTAGAATGCTGGAAGAAAATGGAAAAATAGTATCTCCAAATCTGTTTATTCCCGCTGCCGAGCGTTACGGCTTGATAACTGATATCGATTCTTGGGTGATCGAAACTTTTTTCTCAAACTATCACAAATTGCCGGATAAAGATGTTCTTAGTCAAGGCTTGTATACGATCAATCTTTCTGGGGCTAGCATTAGTAACAATCAGTTTCTGATGTTTTTGATCGAACAATTTTCTCGCTACCAAGTTCCACCACAAACCATTGGTTTTGAAATCACGGAAACGGCAGCGATCGCCAACTTTGAGCAAGCCAGATATTTCATGAGCGAACTCAAAAAGATTGGCTGTTGCTTTGCTTTAGATGATTTTGGCAGTGGGTTGAGTTCCTTTGCGTACCTGATAAATTTACCAGTGGATTATCTAAAAATAGATGGCGCTTTTGTCAAGAATATTAGTCATAATTTGATTTCTCAAGCGCTGGTTGAAGGGTTTAATCGTATTGCCCATGCGATGAATCTTAAAACTATAGCTGAGTTTGTCGAAGACGAGACTATCTTAGAAAAATTGCGGGAGATTGGAGTAGATTATGCTCAGGGTTATGGGATCGCCCGCCCTGTTCCTATTAACTTTAATCCCTAGTCGATCGCACGCTCGCCAGCGGGCCCGTTGCCTCACGCCTGCGCCCAGTCGGTCGGCTTCCAAGAGTCGATCGCCCGCTGCTACAAGGCTAGCTCTATTTACTGTGTCACATTTAGATCGAATGTGCTGTAATTGTAAAGGATTGAGTGTTCTATTGGAAATAAACCGGAAAATTTGCCATGAAAGCAGTTGCGTTCGATCGCTACGGTTCAGCCGAAGAATTGCAGTACCGAGAATTGTCCAAGCCGATCGCCAAATCCAACGAATTCTTAGTGCGAGTTCGCGCTAGCAGCGTCAATCCCGTAGACTGGAAAATCCGGCAAGGACACCTGCAACTATTAACAGGATATAACTTCCCTCGAATAGTCGGTTCTGACATATCGGGAGTTGTCGTGGAAGTCGGCCGGGAAGTCACCAAATTTCAACCCGGAGATGAAGTTTATACTTTCTTAAATCCCATCAGTGGGGGTGCTTGCGCCGAATACGCTGTCGTGCCAGAATCCGATGCAGCAATTAAACCTAAAAACATCACTCATGCAGAAGCAGCAGCAGTACCGATCGCAGGTTTAACAGCTTTGCAATCGCTCCGAGATTTGGGCCAAATTCAAGCAGGAAACAAAGTATTGATTAACGGCGCTTCCGGCGGAGTTGGCACTTTTGCCGTGCAAGTTGCGAAAGCAATGAATGCGGAAGTAACGGGAGTTTGCAGTGCTAAAAACAGAGATTTTGTCAAGAGTTTGGGAGCGGATTTTGTTCTGGATTACGCGGAAGTTGACTTTACTCAACAGACCGAAAAATATGATATAATCTTGGATGCTGTCGGGACAAGAACATTTGCTGAATGCGAAAATGTGCTGCAATCAGAGGGAGTTTATATCTCGACTTTGCCGAGTTTAGACAACCTCGCACCGATGTTAACGAGCTGGTTTATATCGGGCAAAAAAGCTAAATTTATTTTAGCCAATGCCAACCCCAGCGATTTAGGGGCTTTGCGGGAGTTAATAGAATCCGATAAAGTTGAGCCGATTGTCGATCGCACTTACAGCTTACAAGAAGTAGCAGCAGCCCACGCTTACAGCGAAACGGGCCGCGCGATCGGCAAAATTGCGATCGTGATTGATGGCTAAAAAAAATTATAGCTAACCAATGGGCTTAAAGTAAAAAGAGCGATCGCCCTTAATCCAGAAACTGATTTCTGCTACCACCTGCACCCAAGACTAATAAACGTAAAACCTAAATAAAATCAACAATACCTATGACTGTGCCCTCAGACTTGGAGACATCCGAACAAGGTTCCGACAACAACCTAGAACAAGTTAGCCGGGGAAATAGCATTGCGCCCATCGCCGATGATTTAGTGGATGTCAGTAACTTAGAAGACGAAGCAGTTAGCGAGGGAAATAGCATTGCACCCATCGCCGATGATTTAGAGGCTGTCAGTAACTTAGAAGACGAAGCAGTTAGCAAGGAAAATAGCATTGCACCCATCGCCGATGATTTAGAGGCTGTCAGTAACTTAGAAGACGAAGCAGTTAGCGAGGAAAATAGCATTGCACCCATCGCCGATGATTTAGTGGATGTCAGTAACTTAGAAGATAAAAAAGTTAGAGCTAAAAATAGCATTGCATCCATCGCCGATGATTTAGTGGATGTCAGTAACTTAGAAGACAAAGCAGTTATCCCGGAAAATAACATTGCACTAATCGCCGACAGTTTTCTGGGTTCCCGCAACCTAGAAAACGAATTTCTAGACGAACTTCCTGACGAAGTTGAAATGTCTTTATTCGACCATTTAGAAGAATTGCGGCAGCGACTTTTCTACTCGCTAATTGCCGTAGCAGTCGCTGTAGTTGGTTGCTTTTTCACAGTTAAACCCATCGTGCAACTGCTAGAAGTACCGGCCGGGCCCGTCAAGTTTCTGCAACTAGCTCCCGGCGAGTATTTCTTTGTTTCTATCGAAGTAGCCGGATACAGCGGTTTGCTCCTCGCCAGTCCGTTTATTTTTTACCAGATAGCGCTGTTTGTACTCCCCGGCTTGACTCGCAAAGAACGCAGGTTGCTGGGGCCGGTGTTTTTCGGTTCGAGTTTCCTATTTTTGGGCGGTTTAGTATTTGCTTACATCGCTCTGATTCCGGCGGCGCTCAACTTCTTTGTCACCTATGGAGCGGATGTTGTAGAGCAGTTGTGGTCGATCGACAAATACTTTAAATTTGTGCTGCTGTTAATGTTCAGCACCGGCTTAGCTTTTCAAATCCCGATCGTCCAAGTATTGCTCGGCGTTTTGGGCATAGTTTCTTCCAACCAAATGCTCTCCGGCTGGCGGTATGTAGTCTTGGGAGCGGCAGTTTTGGGAGCGGTTTTAACGCCTTCTACTGACCCTTTAACGCAAAGTCTTTTAGGAGGTGCGGTGCTGAGCTTGTATTTTGGCGGGGTTGGTTTGGTAAAGCTTTTAGGACGCTAAAAACTCCACAGAAAGATTGATCGACTCACAGCAAAAAAAATATAGAGACGCGATCGCCCGCGCCTCTATAATTACTAAAAGTTAAAATTCAACACCAAAGTTTTGTCAAAACTTTGACTACATTCGGAACTGTTCGACTTCAGGAGTGTAGCCGATCGGCAAAACGTAATCCAGATTCTCGTGGGGACGAGCAATTATGTGATACGATAGCAACTTTCCGCCATCGACCTTTTTAACTGATTCAATTCCAGCAGCAACGGCTGCTTGCACTTCAGAAACATCTCCTCGCACTATAATTGTCCAGTAGGCGCGGGTTATTTTCTCATAGCGAACTAAAGTAACACGGGCTGCTTTCACCATTGAGTCCGCAACTTCTACTGCAGCGGGAAATCCTAAGACTTCAACCATTCCCAGTGCAACACCCATTACAACATTCTCCTAAATTTCACAAGATATCTGACCTTCATTGTATGTGAAATTGTTGACAGAAATTGGTTCGGATGATTTTGGTAAGCTAGAAGTCCGATCGCCCAAAATTTTAAAAGCCCCTAAAAAGCCCCAGAAACTGTTGCAGCATTTAAATCCCACAGTTGGCGGCACGCAGCAAAGCCCGCCACACAAGACTTTGAATCAAAACACCCGTGCAAATTAGATGCGCCACCGCTTAGTTTCTCACCAGCAGCAAGTCCTATGACAAGCTCGCAGATCGATTTTCGGGACTTTGGGATCAACTAATCGGGCTGCGGCGCGACACAAAACTTTAGGAAACTCCCCCAGATCCCGGATGTGGAGTCAATCTAAAAATCTAAAATCTAAAATCTAAAATCGACTGAGTGAATCAAAACTCGTCTAGCAACCACTCCGAGGCTCTTTCACCCAAATCTAGGGGAACGCTGACAGCTTTACCCAAGCGCGGGCGATCGCGAGTAGTTACGATGTATTCTCTCACCTGTTCTGTGCTCCCCCAGCCGTTGAGGTAATTGGCCACCGCATCCAAATGCTCGAAATAATCAGCCTCCGTCATCGGAAAAGATGCCTGTTCTAGATATTTCCACATAACTTGCACAAAAATCTTGCCCCGCGTTCGCCGCAATCTGATATCGTAAGACTTTCCCCATTTTTCTAGCAGTAGCTGGTGTAAATCCTTGCCCGTCATGGTTGCTCCTGAGTTAATCCATTAAACAATAAAAGACAAAGTTCAAAAAATGTAATAATACTCTAATAAAGGCTGGAAGGCGCATTCTTAAAAGGAATTTTCGCGGCCTAAAATTTGTGCGAGCAGATTAACGGCAATTATCCTCCTTCCTCTGCACGTACAAGTTCGCTAACAGCTAACAAACAAACGTAACTTAAAACCGTAAAGGCAGGTCATGGCTCAATCTTCTGCTGGAAATCCCGATGTTCCCGATATGGGGCGTCGCCAATTTATGAATTTGCTGACGTTCGGTACAGTCACAGGTGTGGCACTGGGCGCACTCTATCCCGTTGTCCAATATTTTGTTCCTCCGTCGAGTGGGGCAGTTGGCGGCGGAGTGACAGCTAAAGATGCTTTGGGTAACGACATCATCGTTAGCGAATATTTGACTTCGCACCCTGCAGGCGATCGCACCTTAGCCCAAGGTCTCAAAGGCGACCCCACCTATGTTGTGGTGAAAGAAGACTTATCTATCGCCGACTACGGCATCAATGCAGTCTGCACTCACTTGGGTTGCGTCGTGCCTTGGAATGTTAGCGAAAACAAGTTTATCTGTCCTTGCCACGGTTCTCAATACAACAATGAGGGCAAAGTGGTGCGCGGCCCCGCGCCTTTGTCTCTGGCCCTGGCCCACGCCACTGTCGCAGATGACAAGATCGCTTTTACAACTTGGAAAGAAACAGATTTCCGCACCGGCGAAGCACCTTGGTGGTCTTAAACTATTTTGGATTTTAGATTTGAGATTTTAGATAGGGGGTGAATGGTGAAAACCACAGATAAGTGCATCCCTAAAGCAGTCTAATAATCCAAAATCCAAAATCCAAAATCCAAAATCCAAAATCCAAAATCCAAAATTGTCTGACCTTTGAGATTGAATACTCTAATGCCACAAACTAATTTATCTGCGATATTTCGCCGCAGTGCCAGGACGATCGCGAAAACTGCCTTAATTGCGATCGCCGCAGCAGGATTTTTCCTCACCAGCGATATCGCACTTCCCCAAGCAGCATTTGCTTACCCTTTCTGGGCTCAGCAAACAGCACCCGCTACTCCCCGCGAAGCAACAGGCCGCATTGTTTGCGCTAACTGTCACCTCGGTGCAAAAGTGACTGAAGTTGAAGTGCCGCAATCTGTTTTGCCTGACACAGTGTTTGAAGCTATTGTCAAGATTCCCTACGATACTAGCGTGCAACAAGTGGTCGGCGACGGCAGCAAAGGTGCCTTGAATATCGGCGCAGTTGTGATGTTGCCCGAAGGTTTCAAGATTGCTCCGGCTGACAGAATTCCCGAAGAAATGAAGGAAAAAGTCGGCGATCTTTACTTCCAACCTTACAGCGAAACCCAAGAAAATATTCTTTTAGTGGGCCCGGTGCCGGGAGAACAGTACAAAGAATTGGTATTCCCAGTTTTGTCGCCGAATCCGGAAACTGACAAGTCGGTTCACTACGGCAAATACCAAATTTATGTTGGTGGCAACCGCGGTCGCGGTCAGGTTTATCCTACTGGCGAAAAGAGCAATAATACTGTTTACAATGCTTCGGTAGCTGGCACCATTTCTAAGATTGCTCAACCGGAAGATGGCGGTTATCAAGTGACAATTCAACCTGCCGAAGGTGCAGCCGTTGTTGATACGATTCCCGCAGGCCCAGAACTGATTGTTACTGAAGGACAAACAGTTGCAGCAGGCGAACTTTTGACGAACAATCCTAATGTGGGCGGCTTCGGTCAAAAAGACGTGGAGATTGTGCTGCAAAGTGCAGGTCGAGTTAAAGGATTGATGGCTTTCGTGGCTATAACCATGCTGGCTCAAATCATGCTGGTTCTCAAGAAGAAACAGGTCGAAAAAGTTCAAGCTGCTGAAATGAATTTCTAAACGCGGCTGTAATTAGTTGGGTAAGGTGTTCTATGCACACCCAACTATTAGGTAAGTAGGGCGGGTATTCCCCGCCTTATTGTTTGATAAATAACAAGTAAAATAATGTTAATTGATGAGAAGATAGTTGAAGTAGGCCCGCTGCAATGGTTTTATCGGGAAACAAATCCGGTTAACGAAACTGGTAAACTGCCCGTACTGCTGCTGCACGGTTTGCCGTCCCAGAGTTTTACCTGGACTGTAATGATGCCGGATTTGGCAGCCCAGGGATTTAGCTCGATCGCCCCAGATTGGGTGGGTTACGGGCGATCGACAAAACCAGACAAGCGCGACTTTGCCTACACTCCCGATGCTTTTGTTGACGCCCTTGCTGGCTTTATTCAAGCTATAGAATTAGACCGATTTTACCTCGTTGTCCAAGGATTTTTAGCTTCAGCCGGCATTCAATACGCTTTACGCAATCCCGATAAAATTGAGCGTCTAGCCATCATAAATACACCAGTTTCAGCAGATATAAAATTGCCTTGGAAAATGCAGCAGTTGGGGCTGCCTTTTATTGGCGACATGATGACGCAAGACCCGCTTTTGGTTGACAGAACTCTCGAAGGTGGCAGCCGCCAGACAATATCAGACAAGGATTTAGATGTTTACCGTCGCCCGTTTTTGAAGAGTTCGGATGCAGGTCGATCGCTGATGAATACTGTCCGCAATATTCAATTGCCACAGTCAATGGCAGAAATTGAATCCGGGTTGAAAGGATGGACGCGACCAACTTTATTTGTCTGGGGTTTGACAGACCCTTGGCTGAGTGTTGAACCTGTTCAAAAGCTAGTCGGTTCCCTGCAAAATGCAGAGTTAGTCACACTGGAACAAGCGGGGCATTATCCTCAAGAACATTGGTCAGAAAAAGTTGGCAATGCTGTGATCACTTTTCTGCGCCGCCAGGAGGTAAAATAATATTTTGTACATAACTCTCGGTGCTAGGTCAGTGAACCAGCTCCTCGCCGAGCTGCATTTCCAGCCTTTTCCTGAGATCGAGAAATCTAAAATCTAAAATCTAAAATCGATATGACTCGTCCCCGTTCAATTTTTGCCTTGATGATGGCGTTTTTGATGGCATTTCTGGTTAGTTGCAGCAGTGTCGAAGCAAAAGTTCCAACGACATACACAGCAGCCCAGACCCAGCAAATTCAGCGCTATGTTCCTACCCTGACAGAGTTCCGATCGCGCATGGATAAACTGGGAACCCTAATTCAAAAACGGAATTGGGTTGATACCAGAACTTACATTCACGGGCCTCTAGGCGACTTGCGGAACACCATGAGAACCGTATCTTCGAGTTTGTTGCCAAGTTCTCAACAACAAGCTGTTGATTTAACTAAGAGTTTGTTTACTGATTTGGTTAACATTGATCTTGCTGCTAAAGAGCTGGACTATGCAAAAGTCACGGCCAGCTATCAAAAAGCTGTCAATGATTTCGATGCCTTCTTGCAGCTAATTCCTAAAGCTTAATAGCTTTTGGGCTTGGCGTACAGTGCCTACGGAACACCGAGAAGATTATTAGTGTCAACTTAAGCTTTTAGTGCGCCAGTCCTCCCGCTCACCCAGCAGTCCGCCAGGGAATGAATTCCCTGTCTCATAGCGAAAGTCCTCTCAAAGAGGACTGAAGAACTCATTAGTCCTCATAGCTAAGACTTTCGCTTTGAGGCTCTTGTTGAAACCCCTGTCGGACTATGGTTTATACCTTAAGTTGACACCAATACTAGAAGATAATCTGCTTCGTATGCACCCTACGAAAAACTACGAGAAACTTCTATAAAATCTAAAATCTAAAATCTAAAATCTAAAATTGAATGGTTCGCGTTGCAATTATTGGTTGCGGTATTATTGGGGCTTCGATCGCCTTTGAACTAAGTCAATTTCCCGAACTGAAAGTTACTGTGTTCGACAAACAGCCGCCGGCACAAGGTTCTACTGGCGCTGCACTCGGTGTTTTGATGGGAGTTATCAGCCACAAAACTAAGGGCAGAAATTGGCAGTTGAGGGAAACCAGCCTTCAGCGCTACGAAACTTTGATTCCAGAATTGGAAGCAGTTACGGGGCGAAAAATTCCTTTTAACAAACAAGGAATTTTAATGCTTTGTTCGGAGGGAGAGGATTTAATTAAGTGGGAAAATTTGATAGCCACTCGCCATTCTCAAGGTTGGCAATTGGAACTTTGGGATGTGGAACGAGTGCGCGATCGCTGCCCTCATCTCTATTTAAATAATAATATTATTGCTGGGATTTATTCGCCTCAAGACCGGCAAGTCGATCCGACGGCGCTAACCTTGGCTTTGGTTGATGCTGCTGAACGAAATGGGGTAATTTTTCAGTTTGGCGTGCGCGTTGAAGCAGCGGCGATTGCTGCTAGTTTGGAGTTCGATCGACTAATTGTGTGCGCTGGTTTGGGTTCTGCTGCTGTGACTGCATCGTTAAATCAGTTGGTTGACATTCGCCCGGTTTTGGGACAAGCGCTGCATTTGCGATCGCCCAATCCTTTAGGAAACCCAGATTTTAGCCCGGTAATTACTTGCGATGACGTTCACATTGTGCCTGTGGAAAATCAGGAATTTTGGGTGGGGGCGACAGTGGAGTTTTCCGAAAATGGCGGGGAAATTCAGGCGAATGCTGATATGTTGGCACAAGTGATGGCGAGGGCGATCGCACTTTGTCCGGCCTTAGCAGAAGCTGAAATTATCAGGAAATGGTCAGGATTGCGCCCGCGGCCGGAAGGGCGGCCGGCCCCAATTATCGGGACGCTTCCCGGTAACGATCGCATTCTCATCGCCAGCGGCCACTATCGCAACGGTGTTCTGCTGGCCCCTGCAACAGCGCGATCGATTCGAGAAATGATTTTGCAATAATTAACAAATGTTAATATAATCAAGATAGCAATTCATATCTTACATCTAAATATGTCCGACAAACCTTTAGGTAAACCCCGCTCTTTGTGGCGAGTGATTTTGCTGTCAGCAGTCAGTTTACTGCTATATTACGGATGGTACAAATGGATTATTCAAGAAGAATTGCGTCGCTATAACGGCAGCGGTTGGTCGGGAACCCTTTGCTTGCTTCCTTTTGTTTTAGGAGTAGCCATCCCCCAAGCTTTGCGGATATTTGACCCTGACGTTCCCGGATGGTTTGGTTGGTTTTCCTTGCTCGGTATTGCTTGGATTTACATCGTGCAGTTCAAACTTTACAACACAGTTAATGAATTGTACCGCCAAGAAGGAATCAAAGAACCGCTAACAGTTTGGTGGCTTTTTATACCAGGTTTAAATTTAGTTGTCGGCTTGCGGCAAATTCACTTTTTGAGCCAGTTTTGGGCTAGAAAACAGGGAATTGAAGTTAAGGATAACTTAGCCGAAAGTATTCCTTTTCTGTCAGCTAACGCCTAATCTGTATTAAGGCATCTGGACTTTTTGCTGCAATTTCTCTGGGATTTGCAGCGATCGCCAGTCTATGGATTTATCGCCCCTTTGCCAAGTCAGCGTAGACGATGATTTCCCAACCCAAGATCAGCAGCAGGAGTAGCTCAACCACACCCAAAATATTGATAGCTAAAGGTGTGCCAGGTACTAAGGCCCAGAAGGAAATCAGGGTAATGATTCCTGACACGACGAAGGTAATTTCATCAACAATAAGTTGCTCGATTTTGCGGAGCGATCGGCGGCGATCGCTGCGGTGGGCAATTTCCCAACCAAATAGAGATTCTACGTCTGCGTGTCCGGTCTTTTCTTTCACCTTTTCGACCAAGGTAAGCCGAATGTAGCGCCCGATCGCACTTATCTTTTCATCGTTTACTAGGTAAGTCCAGCCGAGAATCAAGGAAGCCCAGGGGAGGATTAGAAAGGCGTAGTAGTTGGCGGAGTTGGAAGCTGCAAACGACACGATTGTACCGAACAAACCCAAGGTGACGTAGAGGAGGTTGTCTCGGAAACCAATGCGCTGGGTTTGCTCGGCTTTGAGTTTGTCGTATTCTAGCAGCCAGACTTTCAGGATGGGGTCTTCTGTCATTTTGTCTTTGGTTAAGGTCAATGATTCGTGCTTTGACGGAAACCGGGCTAGGCAACAATTTGTTGCTGGTGGAGTTGTTCCATCCAGGTTTTAGTGCCGTAAATGCCTCGGAGGAGAGATGGGACAGTTAAATCGACATCGAGGGTTTCCCAATGTAAGCCTATACCGGACGGGGTAACTTCGACGGCGGCGAGGTCATCTGGGGTGGCGTTGGCTAGCCCTTGTCCCAGGTGATGGGGGAACATGAAGGTGGAACCATCTTTGAGGTGAATGACGATATTGCCGGAGGTGCGATCGTAGTAGGCTGAACGGGCGCGGGGTTCGGTGGCATTGACAAGGATGGCGGCAACTTCGGCGCGATCGAGTTGTTCTTTAAGTGCTGCTTCTGTGAATTCAAGTTTCTCCATGAATTTGTCTCCATGCTTCTAATAGCTCGTTTTGATGAGCAGTCACCAGTTCTAGTGCTTTGACAGCATCGCCTCGCTTACCGTTGAGTTGAATAATTTGCGGGGGCTTTGCTGAACTGCCTAGATCGATTTTAACTTCACTGTCGGTATTCATGACATGAACGTGAGCTGGGAGATGGTCGTCAAAGTAAATCACGACTCTGAAGCCATTTTTTCTAAGGATGGTGGGCATTCGTTATCGGAAATGCGGGTTTCCAGACATTATGCCTGAAAGGGAAGAACTTTGACAGATACATAGCCAGGAGCTACATCATCTGAAGGGCGGATTGGTTCTAATTTCATGTTAACTATCGTCCTCCCTTCTTAATATCTCTCAAAACCTGAAGCTGATGGCTCTGTGTTTACTCATCCGGGCAAATATCTTTCAATTTGCCTAATTTTTCTTGCCACGAGTCTAGGTTTCTTGACAGGGATTTCTTAACTGATTTAGAGGGTGATTTAGGAAGTTGATAATTCTTGGTCTGTTTGGGGTGAGAGGATAAAGTCTTTGGCGAAGAAACAGATTCGGATAATACTCCAGGTACTTTAGGTGGTCTAATCGTTGCCATTTGAGGCGTTTGTAGTGGCTCAGTTTCCTCTTCTTTACCACTCCACGACGGAAATTTACCTTGGGCAATCTCAAGCACTTGTTCATGTAGTAGTGGAGTCAAAAAACCGGGTGAATCAGCTTCTTTTTGCACCATTTTTATTGCCACCGCTCGTGCTTGTTTTCTTAGATTGGGATGAGCCAGTGCTGTAATAATGTGTACATCATTCCGTTCGGGACACTTACGCTTGTTGAGTAGTTGATACTCAATCTCCTGATCCCATCGTCTCAAAATCTGTGTACAAACATCTATGACCGCATCCGGATCGTTGCATAAGACTGTCAAGGCAGATGCAACCAGAAGACGCTGTTCTGCACGCCATTTATAAAGAACCTGAAGCGCCATCTCTTTTTGCAATTTTGTATCAAATGGTACTCGTAGGGCAGCGTTTTTGTATGCAAAATTCAAATTTTCCCCTGCTTGCCAACGCAATAGAATTTCCTCGACAACTTTTTGAGCTTCTGGCGTGTCACTCGCAACAGTAATACAGCGACAGAGCACTTGAGGGTCTTGCCCTGGTGTAGTGAGTAGTTCATGCGCCTTCTCTTTGGCTTCTTGCCCTAGCAATTCCAAACAGCGACAGATTACATCCCTGTTTTGCCCTGGTGTAGTGAGTAGTTCATGCGCCTTTTCTTTGGCTTCTGCCCCTAGCAATTCCAAACAGCGACAGATTACAAAAGGATGTTGCCCTGGTTTATTGAGCAGTTTACGCGCATCTTCTTTGGCTTCTTGCCCTAGCAAATCCAAACAGCGACAGATTACAAAAGGATTTTGCCCTGGTTTATTGAGCAGTTTACGCGCATCTTCTGTGGCTTCTTGCCCTAACAATGCCAAACAGTGACAAATCACTTGAGGATTTTGCCCTTCTTCATTGAGCAGTTTAAGTGCCTCTGGCTGGGCTTCTTTCCCTAGCAATTTCAAACAGCGACAGAGTATTCTATGTTCTTGACTATCCTTGATCCACTCTTTTGCTCGTAACTTGGCTTGTGTCGGCCCAAGATTATTTAACCACCCTCTCATCAATACATAACTTCGACAACCAGCTTGATACAGTTGGTTGAGAATTTGATCCTGTATATTATTTTCGGGATAAGAGTCTTGCACCCACTTTAAAACCGATCGCCATAAAATATTATTCCCTATCTGTCTTGTCGGTACCAGCTCAGCAGCGATCAAAAACATTTCTAGTCTTTGCTCTGGTGTAAGATCCAAAATATTTTCAGCAACCAAACTTAAATAGGCATAGTGAGCAACCTTTGCATCAAGAAGTTGATTGATATATTGAAGAATAGTTTTTGAATCAAGGGCATTTTTGAACTTATATAAAAAGAAAAGCCGTAGAAGCTCGGAGCCGACTTCAGCAATTTCTGTATTATCCTTTGAATTAACTGCCAGACCGATAGTTCTGTCTAGAATAGCTCTTCTGTATGAATCGTCAATATAGGGTTCAATTAGCTTTTTTTCACTACTCGTCGCCTGGATTAAGCCTTCGGCGAGTTCATCATGATGAAATAAGAAATAACTTTGACTGTGATCAAAGGATAATAAGGAATTAACCACATCCCATCGGGGATTATCAGTAACCGGTTGAAACAACATCGGAATTTTGGCACAGGGCTGATAATCATTCGCAAGAGCAATTAAGACAGAAGGATACAAACCTCCCATTCCCAGTTGTCGAAAAATAGCCGCATCCATAATGGCAGTAGCAAGACCAGAAAACTGTTCCCGAATTCTCTCTAAATCATCTACCAGAATGTGTAAGAAAACGTCCTCCAGTTCTTCCAGGGTTTTGGGAACAGGCTCTTGCCCACGTGCTAAAACCAACAAAATCCGAACCAGCCGCGCTTCTCTCAGGGATTCTGCCTTAAGTTGATAAGCCATCTTTTCCCAAGCCGGTAATACTTCAGCAATTTTATCGAGAATGATAATTCGATCAGTTGCTTCATTGGGTATGAACTGATTTTTATCTTTATCTTTAGCTCCGAATTTTAACTCGCGCGGCAACAGTCGTCCAGCAACCACTAGCACTAAGAAGGGATACTTCCTCAAGTCCTCACGCAAACGTTTGAGATAGCTAGTGTCCATATCTTGAATTTCGTCAATCAACAAAAACTGGGGTTGGCCTTCATGGTCAATAAACTCATCTAACCCAGAATCAACCAGTTTCTGTGGATTCTCCACCCACCAGACTTTGTAGTCTTCATCCACTAAATCTAATGCCAGACGACGCAACGCCACGGACTTACCCGAACCGCCACGCCCAATAATAGCTGTTGCAGGGCAAGGGCGGTTACGGTAATTCTGACTATTCTTAATTGTGGTTTTTAAAAGCTCTGTTCGGAAACTTCGTGGGGCATCCCATTCGCGAAAAACCCCCAACCATTCAGTTCCCCGTTGAAAGGAGTAAAACTTTTCAGGTGTGATTTTGTAGTCTTTCGGCTCGTCTCCACGGGCTTTTGCTGCTTGCATATCTTTTTGCTCTCGTGATTCCTCCTGTTGCAAAAGTTCATCTCCCACTAGATAAGTTCCTGGTGGCATAAACTCTTTGAAGAAAGAGAGGTCGCGAAGTGCTTTCTGGATGCGTTCCAGACCATATCCCGGCTGCTCAAATATCTGGATTAAATCAATATTTTTCTGGCTTGGGGTGACATTCATGCGAATATGAGCCTTATCAACATCAAGACGAGAGAACAGTGTTTCCTGTTGACTGTCAAGCAGTTTATTGAGTTGCTCCAACAAATTATGGGAATCGACCATTTACTTTTCCTTCAGATGGGGTGAAACTTTATAAATGACTTTAAACAATTGCGCTAAATCTGCACCCTCTTTTTGGATGGCATACTGGATTAGACTGATCGCTCGCTGATTTTGCGTTCCATTTGGTAGATGCTCTAAGTCAACACCGTACCTAAAAATCACTGCATCGAATTGAGAGGGTAGAAGTCGATTCAACAAATTCAGCATATGCTCTGTCGGTTCCTGCACTGGCAGATTATTAACCAGTTTCGCCAACATCTCAAATGCAAACGCACTGGCATGACGGGCAGCAATTTCTTGATACCCTGTTTTATCCACATTCGCCTTGTTGTCAATCAAATCAGAAATTCCCCGAATAATCATCGCAGACACCTGCTGATTGGCACGCGCTGCCTCCAGGAAACCAAATCCTTCCATTTCAACAGCAACTGCATCCCCATAATTCGATCGCAAAAATTGAAAAATCTTCGATTTCGTGGAGGCAATCACTTTCTCACCCGCTGCGATTGGCGCAACAAAGACGCGAGGAGTTGGCTCCGTCACAGGCAATCTTTTCAGCCAATCATCTTTCCCGGCTTCTACTCTGGCTCGTTGCTGTAGGCTATAGGCAGATAAGCCGATTTCAGGTCTGGGTTTGAAGGTTTCTTCTGCTTTGCCTGACTCGTACCCGTAAACTTTAGTAGATGCGACAACATCACCAAGGGCTACATCTTTAATCCCCCCAGCCACTCCGACAAAGAGAATAACATCAGGGTTGAAATGGGCGATCGCTCTTTCTGCCTCCATTGCTGCACCGGGATTACCTGCTCCAATTTCGACAACGGCGACATCCCACACATCTTTAGACGAATCGAACTTCCCCAAGCGATAAATCGTCCCCCGTTGATGAATCTCTTCCTGAATATCGGACAGATGGGCGCAAACGGCTGAGCACTCAACGGAGAGAGCAGTCAGAATAACAACACAGGGCATAAGGATTTATATAGAACAGCTTGTTGTCTATTATGACAAGTTTTTTGGTACTTGGGGATTAAAGATGTCATTTCGATTTGCGATCGACGAATTAGAACCCGACTTCTTGAAGAAGTCGGGAATCTGGGTATTATTCACCATAACCTATTCTGCAAATCCGCAAAAATGAGTTTGAGTTCCGGTTCATTAACCCGCTTAATTGCTTTAGGAATACTTACCCACTGCCGCTTTCTCTTGCTAGCTTCCGGCCAAATTTCCAGAACTGCTTGCACTTGCATTAAAAATACTCCTACCAGCCAAGTACAGCCGGACTTTTGATACTCGTAAGTTCCTAGCAAATCCGGGAACACTTTACCCAACAAACCTGCTTCTTCCCAAGCTTCCTTGGCGGCGGAATCTTGGGGAGTCATGTCAGGTTCAATTAATCCTTTGGGAATCACCCAGCGCTTGCTAGCCGAAGAAGTAATCAGCATTACTTCAATTTCTCCGTCTTCAATACGATAGGGAATTACCCCCGATTGCTCTATCAATACAGCGGTTTTTATACTCATAATTTCTGCAATATTTCTGGGTGAAAAAGCTACTGCAACTTCATCAAAAGTTGACAAATCAAAAATAAAAATTGCATCCACATTCTAAATAATTCCCCAGTTGAGACAACAAAGTGGAGAATAAAGATATTTGGTTTTTCCCCTTTGTGGAAAATAGGAAATTCCCCTGCACTCCCACTGAACAATAATATTATTATAATAACCGCGCACAATCCTCTACCGACAAGCAGATAAAAGCCGATCGCCAATATCTGCCTTTATCTGCGCCAGTATGGGGTTTTACTCCTAATCTTTCTTCGCCTTAGCCTCCAAATTTTCCATCCGACTCTTCAAATCTTGATTCTCCTTTTTCACCTGGTCTAATTCCTCCCGCAACTGCTTTACCGCTGCATCAGAACCAGAATTTTTCTGCACTCTTTGCACAGCTTCATCAGCCATGCGGCGAACGCGGCCATCGGGAGTTTGGTCAGCTAAAGAACGCAAAATGCGAATGGCTTTGCGAGTTTGCATTTGTCCTAATCCCACTACTACAGAGACTTGAGTCAAGAAAAACGTCTCTTTAGATAATTCTGCCAATCGCTGCAAAATCCGTTCTAAATTGACCTTCGTTTGACCTGTCGAAATGGTGCCCAAAGCTCGAATTGCAGCCAAGCGCAAAGCTTGCGGAGTACCGACGGCTGTGTATTTCAATATTAAATTCAGCGCATCTTCAGAAGTTTTCATCTGCGCCAAACCTGCGATCGCCCCCGATCGCACTACCTCATTCCACCCCTGACGCTCTTTCAGGACGAATTTTAACTCTTTCAGTACCTGTTCGTCGCTAGGTTTTTCGTCGGGGTTAGCCGCTGCAATTCCGCCCATAGCAGCCGCTGCTGCTGCTTCTACGTAATAGCTGTCGTCGCCTTTTTCGACGATCGATCTCAGCGCTTTATAAGTTTCGTGAGTTTGGATTTTACCCAGCGCATTCGCCACAGCGCGACGAACACGAGCATCTTTATCTTTTAAACCACTTACTAAACCTTCAAAAACTTGGTCGAGTTTAATTTCAACTAAGTGACCGGCAACTTCTGCCCGTACTGCCCAGAACGGCTCTTTCTTGAGAACTTCTGACAGCGTTTTCACAGCTTCCAGCCCTCCCTTTTTCGCCAAAGCGTGGGCGGCGTAAATCCGGGAAACCGGGTCTGGATCGAATTGCAACTGAGCTTTTAATTCCGCCACTCCATACTCTAAAACAACTGTTTTTAAGTATTTATTGCCGACATCAAAACTGATAAAGGCAGGCTTTTGTTCTAGGGGAAAATAGAAGCTTTGCTCGCGCTCATGCACTCGGACTGTGAAAGTTTTTAGGTTCGGGGTTGAACGTGCCCAACTGTCATCGTCTGCTTCTTTTTCCGGCTTGTAACCGAAGCCGATCGGAATTTTTAGGTCAAAGACATCTTTGCTGTTGCCGTTGCCATTTTTGCTATCTTTTACCTGAGTTTGAGTGACAGTAACTTTTGCTAATTTGCTGTCACCATCCCACGAATAACCAACCTTATAATCTGGATGACCGCCACGATAAACGTACTGGTCAAACAAAAACATGAGATTGCGACCAGTAGCCTTTTCTATCGCCCTGAGCAAATCGATGGTTTCTACCGTTTTGTGAGCGTTATCCCGCACAAAAGTGTGAATTGCTTTGTAAAATAATTCGTCGCCCAACTCGGCGCGAATCATGTGATAAACGCAAGCGCCTTTTTCGTACAAATGGCGATCGTACAATTCAATAGCTTCGCGGTAAACGTGAGTAACGATTGGGCGCCGATAGCGAGAACTATCTTCAGCTAAATAATTGCGGGCTTCATTTAACATATAGTAAGCCGCGTCTTCTTTGCCATATTCTTTGTCAGTCCACAGCACCTCGGAGTAAGAAGCCATGCCTTCTTTTAGCCAAGCGTGAGACCAATGTTTAATTACTACTAAATCACCGAACCATTGGTGAGCCAATTCGTGGGCGACTAAGCTTTCAGTACCTCGATTGTCGAGGCTGGCGCGTTCGTCTAACAAGCACCTATCTGTTAGTAAAGTTGTCGAAGTATTTTCCATACCGCCGAAGATGAAATCATCGACGCAGACTTGAGCGTATTTGGGAAAAGGGTAAGGATAGCCAAATGCTTCAGAGAAGAACTCAATCATTTGAGGCGTTTTGCCCATGCTGCGCTTAGCGTCTGCTTCGCGGCTTCTTTCCACGTAATAATTAACTGGTTTGCCGTTCCATTCGTCTTTAATTTCGGCAAAATCTCCGACTGCTAAGGTCATTAAATACGTTGGGTGTACCTGGGTTTGGGACCAGTGATAAATTTTATCGTCGCCTTCGTTTTTTGTACTAATTAATTCGCCGTTGGAAATAGCAAAAAGTTGTCTCGGAACTTGCACTCGAATTTCCGAAGTAGCAAGTTGTCCAGGATAGTCGAAACACGGAAACCAGAAACGGGAATCTTCGTCTTCGCCTTGAGTCCAAACTTGTGTTGGTTTGTCTGGATAGTGTTTGTCCGGGCCGACGAAATAGAGACCGCGCTGGGGTTTTTCTACCGAGTATTCGATCGCAATTGTAATTGGTTGGTAAGCTTCTGTTGGTTCGTGTAGTTGAATTTGCAGGACTTCGCCATCGCTGTCGAAATTTTGCTCAATTTCGCCGACTTTTACTGATTTGATATTCAGGTTTACAGCATCTAAGGTTAATTTGTCAATACCGCTGCGGACTGGATTGATGCGGATGCTACAAGTGCCACGAAAGCTTTGTTTGGGAATATTCAGCACTAAGTCGAGGAAAATGTGCTCTACTTGACCGGGGCGATCAGGATTGTAATGTGGCCTGGCACCGGGCATCTCGAAGGATTTGTGACCGTTTTCAGAATCAAAGTAAGTTTGTGACATTGTGATGGCAAAGTTGTGAGTCGATCGGCGATCGCTGGCAGCGCAGATCCGGCTGAACTGCCAGCTTATTATAGAGTAGCGCGTCCTAGCTGCTGTTGTCGCTAACTTGTTAAAAACTGGGTCGAGCGTTGAGGGGATGGAAAATATGATTTTTTCGCTACAATATCAGCAAGGTTAATGTCTGCAATCATTAGCCTGCAATTGAAATTGAGAGGGAAATCTGTATGACAGCTACACTATCAGTTCCCAGTTCGATCGAATCTTGGCTAGGCGACGAAGCCGAAGACTTGCTCACCCATCAAGCAAAAGTTTCTAAAGATTTGTTGCACCTGCCGGGCCCAGATTGGGTCGATCGCATTTTTGCTCAAACCGATCGATCTCCCCAAGTTTTGCGATCGCTTCAGCAACTTTATTCTAGCGGACGCTTGGCGAATACTGGCTATTTATCCATCCTGCCAGTAGACCAAGGAATCGAACACTCGGCGGCCGCTTCTTTTGCACCAAATCCCATCTACTTTGACAGCGAAAACATCATTAAATTAGCAATTTCGGCTGGCTGCAATGCTGTCGCGACAACGCTGGGAGTTTTGGGAAGCGTATCTCGCAAATACGCGCATAAAATCCCTTTTATTGTCAAGCTCAATCACAACGAGTTGCTAACTTATCCCAATCAATTCGACCAAATAATGTTTGCAACCGTCGAGCAAGCTTGGAATTTGGGAGCAGTTGCAGTGGGAGCAACAATTTATTTTGGTTCCCCGGAATCGACGCGACAAATCCAAGAAGTCAGTCAGGCTTTTGCCCACGCTCACGAATACGGAATGGCGACAATTTTGTGGTGCTACCTCCGCAACGATATTTTTAAACAAGACAAAGATTATCACGTTGCAGCCGATTTAACCGGGCAAGCAAATCACTTGGGGGTGACAATTCAAGCTGACATTATCAAGCAAAAATTGCCCGAATGCAATAACGGTTACGAAGCTGTTGCTAAAGCTAGCGGTCACAGTTACGGCAAAACCGACAAGCGGGTTTATTCGGATTTGACAACGGATCACCCGATCGATCTAACTCGCTATCAAGTGCTCAACTGTTATGCGGGAAGTGCGATTCGTTTAACCTAAAACAAGCCAAAAGGCTTGTGGGACGGTTAGCCTAACTGCTCAGGCAGGTAGTGAC
>NZ_JAUBRA010000086.1:0-25681 GCF_036701555.1 Microcoleus sp. Pol10D4 | reverse complement strand
TTGCTTTCTATTATGCCATCAACTTAGCCAGACAATTGTCTGAGTATTTATACTGATTGCAAAAGTGGGATGCTCCCATTTGATCAAGGCCGAAAACAACCTAAAACCCTATCAGGGATTGAAACTACTGCACAATAAATGTGCTAGATTAGCTTGGTCAGGCCGAAAACAACCTAAAACCCTATCAGGGATTGAAACAGTAACAAAATTGGGCAATTCTTGCTAAGATTTAAGCCGAAAACAACCTAAAACCCTATCAGGGATTGAAACTTAACAGGCGATCCGGTGTTGTGGCGTTATCTGCCGAAAACAACCTAAAACCCTATCAGGGATTGAAACAGTTACTCCCAAGTTATCTCTGAATACCTCTCAAGCCGAAAACAACCTAAAACCCTATCAGGGATTGAAACAGCTTCCACAAGCTTAGAAGCCCAGATCGATCTAGCCGAAAACAACCTAAAACCCTATCAGGGATTGAAACCGGCTGTTAAAGCCGCCCCAGCCGGATGTATAAGCCGAAAACAACCTAAAACCCTATCAGGGATTGAAACCTAGTCGTTGGAGCTTGAACAATGTGCGCTCCGACAAGCCGAAAACAACCTAAAACCCTATCAGGGATTGAAACTCTTTGGTGCTGTTCGATTTGTTTCCAATTAAGGCCGAAAACAACCTAAAACCCTATCAGGGATTGAAACAGTTGGTTTTTTTTGGATTCGATTATGGAGTTGAGCCGAAAACAACCTAAAACCCTATCAGGGATTGAAACCCACCAGTTCTCCTTTGTTCATAAGTGCGATCGGCCGAAAACAACCTAAAACCCTATCAGGGATTGAAACAGTTTGGGTGGCGGCGGTTTTGCGATCGGCTTGCGGCCGAAAACAACCTAAAACCCTATCAGGGATTGAAACCGATTCATCCTAGTTAGTTTTTAAACCCATGCACACGCCGAAAACAACCTAAAACCCTATCAGGGATTGAAACTTCACTTTGGGAGGGCCGGGGGGCAAATAATTCAAGCCGAAAACAACCTAAAACCCTATCAGGGATTGAAACACTGCTTCACTGGTATAAGCAAACCAATAATCAGGCCGAAAACAACCTAAAACCCTATCAGGGATTGAAACCTTTTGGATGAAGCTGCTATATTCCTTGGTGACGCTGGCCGAAAACAACCTAAAACCCTATCAGGGATTGAAACTCTGTAGGAAAGCCGTGCAGTTTGCATTCTTTGAATAGCCGAAAACAACCTAAAACCCTATCAGGGATTGAAACTGTTCGTCGAGAAAATGATAAGATTACTATGACCAGCCGAAAACAACCTAAAACCCTATCAGGGATTGAAACACGGAAAGCACGACCTATGATTTTGCCGGGTGCAGCCGAAAACAACCTAAAACCCTATCAGGGATTGAAACCGTACCTTTTCGCGTACCAGCTTCCTAAATTTCATGCCGAAAACAACCTAAAACCCTATCAGGGATTGAAACGCAGGTACGTAAGTGATTTGCCCTGGCACAGTAAAGCCGAAAACAACCTAAAACCCTATCAGGGATTGAAACATCGGTTTCTACTGATTCCAGCAGATTCAATTGCCGCCGAAAACAACCTAAAACCCTATCAGGGATTGAAACAACTGTGGCAACAACTTGAACAACACAAGCAAAGCCGAAAACAACCTAAAACCCTATCAGGGATTGAAACCATGAAACTATTGTGAAGCGACAAAAATTCAGCGCCGAAAACAACCTAAAACCCTATCAGGGATTGAAACAATTGATTTTGTTTTTACCACCAAGTACGGCAGCGCCGAAAACAACCTAAAACCCTATCAGGGATTGAAACGATCTACTGATGGATGACTGGGAGATGGGGCCCGGCCGAAAACAACCTAAAACCCTATCAGGGATTGAAACCGCGATCGACCTGGCTGCTGAAAATTGCAAGGAAGATGATGAGCCGAAAACAACCTAAAACCCTATCAGGGATTGAAACCGAAATCCTTACCATCCGCGAACCGCCTGACACAAGGCAGCAGGTGCGCCGAAAACAACCTAAAACCCTATCAGGGATTGAAACAGTACAAACTATGAAAACAAACACCGATAGATTTGCCGAAATGCCGAAAACAACCTAAAACCCTATCAGGGATTGAAACACTACATAAATGGCATCTTGCAAGCTATCCTTAAAGCTATCAAGCCGAAAACAACCTAAAACCCTATCAGGGATTGAAACATCTAAGTCACCTAACTCAACACTATAATCTAAGTTAAAGCCGAAAACAACCTAAAACCCTATCAGGGATTGAAACTTAAGCGTTGCGCTTGTTCCCTTTGCTTCATGTAGCCGAAAACAACCTAAAACCCTATCAGGGATTGAAACTACATCAAATTCGCTCTACATTCCTTTGTGATTACGGCCGAAAACAACCTAAAACCCTATCAGGGATTGAAACGAATTTGAAATTCACACGATCGCACATCGAACTCCAGCCGAAAACAACCTAAAACCCTATCAGGGATTGAAAGACTTCACCGATTTAGCTGAAGCTGAGGCTAACTTCGGCAGAAAACAACCTAAAACCCTATCAGGGGTTGAAACCTCCCAGCTATCCATCTCCTTACTCATCTCTTTGGCTAGAAACAAGTTTACTTCCAACACTTGTCACAGCACAGGTGGTGATCATCGATAATCTCACATTTGATAAAAGTGGTCGGATTCAGGAATTGATTCAAACAGCACGGTGTAGACTATTATATTTACCGCCATACTCTCCAGAGTTTAACAAAATTGAACAAAGAAGAGTTTTGGCTAAAAAGTCAAATTCGTAAACAGCTTGATGAATTTGATTGCTTGCATTTTGGCGACCCTTGGATGTCTTGTGCCTTGCATCCTAACACGGGCAGTTGCTATATGTGATTTACCAGATTATTCAGTTGACACAACCTCAAAATTATGACCAATCAAACAACTTCTCCACTCCTACTAAGTTCATTCACAATCGGAGATTTACCCTTAAAAAACCGGGTAGTCATGGCACCCCTAACGAGATCTAGAGCCGGTGAAACGCGGATGCCCAACGCCTTGATGGCAGAGTATTACACTCAACGAGCCTCCGCTGGTTTAATCATTACAGAAGCCACCGTGGTTTCTACTCAAGCTAATGGTTGGCTCAATACGCCCGGTATTTATTCAGATGAACAAGGCGAAGCTTGGAAACAAGTTGTGACTGCAGTTCATGCCCACGAAACGCCGATTTTCATGCAGCTTTGGCACTGCGGACGAGCTTCCCACAGCAGTTTTCATGAAAACAATCAATTGCCAGTTGCAGCCTCTGCCATCAAAATAAACGGAGAAGGCATTCATACCCCTGTAGGCAAACAACCCTACGAAACCCCCCGCGCTCTAGAAACCCATGAAATCTCCCTGGTTGTAGAAGATTATCGCAAGGCGGCCGAACGAGCAAAAATGGCAGGTTTTGACGGTGTAGAAATTCACGCGGCAAACGGCTATCTTATTGACACATTCCTGCAAACCAAAACCAATCACCGCACAGATTCCTATGGCGGCTCAGTTGAAAACCGTTACCGTTTTCTTAAGGAAATTGTCGAGGCGATTATCACAGTATTTCCGGCAAACCGAGTGGGAGTTAGGCTGTCCCCCAACGGTAATTTCAATGACATGGGTTCTCCCACTTATCGAGAAGATTTTCTGTATTTCGCGGGGCAGTTAAATGCCTATGATTTAGCTTACCTTCACTTGGTGGACGGTTTGGCTTTTGGCTTTCATGAATTGGGAACGCCGATGATGATAGGAGAGTTTCGCGATGTATTTACAGGGCCGCTCGTCGGCAACTGCGGATATACTCAAGAACAGGCTGAAACAGCCCTGAATAGCAAAGTTGCAGATTTAATAGCTTTTGGTCGGGATTTTATCAGCAACCCCGATTTAGTAGAGCGTTTTACTAATGGTTGGCCGCTCAATCCGCCTGCTGAAGTCGGCGTCTGGTATTCTTTTGGGCCTGAAGGTTATATTGATTTCCCTACCTATCAGGAACCAGCAGCTATTTCTTAGTTGAGTTTGTTGGGGCGGGTTTATCAATAATATCATTTCCGGTTACACCGGAATGATGTTGACTGTTGACTGTTGACTGTTGACGCCGTGAACAGTGAACCGTCAACAGTCAACAGTGAACTCGAATTTACTATTCCGATGCTAACGGATTTGATATAAATACCGAGTAAGTGCATCATAGATAATTGTCAACCCGCCCCCCTATAAGATGCAGGGCTATTTCGTTCTAGACAGTAGGCAGGGTTTAGGTTTAGAGTTTAGAAGTCGGATTCACCCTAACTTATGATTTATGAGTTCGCTAGCAATTGTAGAAGCATTTTCGGAATTACCCGACCCACGGCGTGGAGCGGGCTGTCGTCATGAGTATGCGGTCTGTTTAGCGTTATTTACCCTGGCGATTAGCGCAGGATGTGGTGGTTTTCTAGCCATCGGGGATTGGTTAAAGGCTTACCGCGAACCTCTGATTGCGCTGTTTGGGTTCCCGAAGCATGGGATTCCTTCCTACAGTACGCTTCGTCGGACGTTACTGGACTTGGATTATCAATCCTATGGCGCTTGCGTCGCTTCTTTCTGCAAAATTGAACCGAAAAGAGGTGAAACCATGGCCTTAGATGGAAAAGTCCTCCGTGGCTCTTACAACATTGAAACGGGTGATAATCGGACCCCATCCCATCCAGCGATTCAATTGGTGACGGTCTACTTGGTCGAACGAGGACTGATTTTAACTCCCCAACAAGTGGATTGTAAAACCAATGAAATCAAAGCGATTCCACCCGTTTTGGAAGCCTTGGCCCAACGGGGAGTCGTTTTTGCCTTCGATGCCTTGAATACTCAAAAAAAACTTGTGAGCTAATTATTGAGTCTGGGAATGACTATCTCGGTGCCTTAAAAGGGAATCATAGCCATTTTCATAAGCAAATTAAGGAGAAATTTCAATCAGAATCCCATATTAATACCGTTGAAACGGGCCACGGACGAGTGGAACGACGAAGTGTGAGTTTGTGGACAGGCTGGCATGGACTATCGGAGAGCGAAGACTGGGCCGGACTACGAAGTATCATTCGAGTCACGAGTTATCGACACCTGTTAAAAGGTGAATATATTCAAATTAAGAAGCCTGAAACCAGGTACTACATTAGTTCATTGGATGAAACGGTGGAACAATTTGCAACTAGAATTCGCGATTACTGGGGCGTTGAAAATAAGGTCCACTATGTCCGAGATGTGACTCGGCGTAGAAGATGCTTCTAGAGTTCGAGTCGGCGAGCTCCCGGCCATTTTTGCAATTGCTCGTAATTTAGCACTCAATCTTTATCGAGAAGCTGGAGAAACAAATATGGCACAGGCACAACGGCTCGCGGGCTATGGTCTAGACGTTTTGAAGAAGCTGTTTAGAATGAAATAGCCCTGCTATAAGATGTATGGTTAATTTCTCCAAATAAGAGTCGAAGTTGGACTCATATTTAATTTTTATCCCCCGTTGAAAACGAGTATTTATTATTTGTAAAAACACTTCTTCTGGCTCCAGCCTCCCGTCTCCAGCCTCCTGCCCCCTGCCTCCCGTCTCCTGCCTCCAATTTCTAGCTTGCCGGCAAAAGTGAGAGCATCCCGGTTGAGATCGAGAACGTTTCCCCATATCCTAATAACCATAGGGTACTTCAAAACATCCAAGCTGCTAGCTCAGCGTTTGAGTGCCTGAAAAAAATCAATAGCGGAAGCGCTTTTAACAAGATGGCACAAAATCACAAATCAACGGTTATCATTACCGGCGCTTCCTCCGGCGTCGGTTTGTACGGCGCGAAAGCTCTCGCAGACAAGGGATGGCACGTAGTCATGGCCTGTCGGGACGTGCGGAAAGCCGGAGACGCCGCGCGAGAGTTGGGTATACCTGAAGGCAGTTTCTCCATCATGGAGATTGACTTGGGCGATTTGGAAAGCGTGCGCCGATTTGCTAGGGCATTTAAGGCCAGCGGCAGGCCTCTGGACGCTTTGGTGTGCAATGCCGCCATTTATATGCCTTTGATTAAGGAACCGCTGCGGAGCCCGGAGGGTTACGAGTTGACGATGACTACCAATCACCTGGGTCATTTCCTGCTGTGCAACCTGATGATGGAAAATATGAAGCCTTCCTATTATTCCGATGCCAGAATCGTGATTTTGGGAACCGTGACTCACAATCCAGACGAGTTGGGCGGGAAGATTCCGCCGCGCCCGGATTTGGGCAAGTTTGAAGGTTTTGAAGCGGGTTTCAAAGACCCGATTTCGATGGTTGATGGCAAGAAGTTTGAACCCGTCAAGGCTTACAAAGATAGCAAAGTTTGCAACGTACTGACGATGCGGGAATTGCATCGCCGCTTTCACGAATCCACGGGGATTACTTTCACTTCGCTGTATCCGGGATGCGTGGCGGATACGCCACTTTTCCGCAACCACTATCCTTTGTTCCAGAAGCTGTTCCCGCTGTTTCAGAAGAATATCACCGGGGGTTACGTGTCGCAGGAGTTGGCGGGGGAAAGGCTGGCGATGGTGGTTGCTGATCCAGAATACAAGCAATCTGGCGCTTATTGGAGTTGGGGAAATCGCCAGAAAAAAGATGGCAAGTCTTTTGTGCAGAAGGTTTCTCCCCAGGCCCGCGATGATGAAAAAGGCGAGCGGATGTGGGAGTTGAGTGCTAAGTTGGTGGGATTGACTGACGGGGCTCAAATGGGTGCTGCGGCTGGTGCGGGCCGCTCTGCATAATTCACAGTTACAAACCCCCTTGATCAGGCTTGGCGGTTGAAACGGCGTCTACGCATAGGAGGTGGGTAGACGCGGATTCAATAATAAAGGGGGTACTAAAGTCGGATTTGGGATGATGCACCAAAATCAAAGAAACCGGGTTTTTTAGTGGCTCTGGGGGTTGTAACTCACATCTTGCACTATTCTTAAGAACAGGCAAGATGCCTGTTCCACAAGAAAATTTATCTCTTGTGGAACAGGCATCTTGCCTGTTCATAAAAAGATTATTGAGAATGGTGCCAGATCTCAGTTGTAGCGCGTCTTTTCGGACACAACCTGGTTTCTGGTTTACCCTGGTGTCCAGGAATGTTCTTGTCGCTGGATTAGCATGAAAGCGTAGGTTTTGCAATCAAAAAAATTGGTTTTTTTTACCGTTTACGATCGACTTACACGATATTTTTTCGGATAAGAACCCGGTTGATGCGTAAGTCTTGGGAAATGAACAACGGTCGATCGACCTTTTGGTTTTTAGCCGTTGCGAAACTGTTGGCTGGGACGGCTGTTTCCTTTTTTTGCTGTTAAGATTGGTTTTTACTTGAGGGTGCTCTATTGCGGAAAATATTTTCACCCAATTATTCGAGATAATTTGATTCTATGGCTTGTCGATCGCAAAAACTATTTTTACTCGCTGGAATTTTTGGGTTAGTTTGGCTGGGAAAACCAGCGAAAACATCGGCTAGCACAGTTGAAATTTTGACCTCAAATGTTGAGGATTTGGCAGCAGTTAGCAGCGGAGGCGATCGAGGTTTCCTTCCCGATACTAATCTTGACAAACGCGAAGACTTGCCCGTAAAAGACGAGGAAACGCAGTTACCCCCTGAATCAGAACGATCGGCTTTGGCGACAACTCTACGCTTATCCCCACCTGCGGAAATCCCCGACTTAGAGCTGGAAGTGGCAAATTCAGCCGATGATCGCACCTTAAGCACAAAAACTCAAGAAACCGATGTTTTTAACCGAGATCAAAAGCTAGAAGAAAATATTGACCGACAAAAAATTGATTTGGGTATCGATCGAGGCTCGCAACTAAGCCAACTGCCCAACCCAATTCTGCCCAGAGAGCCGGAATTACCTGCACCAATAGCCCCGCAACCTCCCCCACCGTCTCCCCTCCAACCAACCCCGCTAACACCTGTTCCCGGCGATGATAGACCGGGTATTATAGGTACAATTAGGGTCGATCGCTTTGAGTTTGAGGGCAACACAGCTTTTAGCGATCGCGAACTCGCAGAAGTTACGCAACAGTTTGCCGGCCGCGAAATCACCTTTGCCGAACTGATCGCAGCCGAAGCAGCCGTCACTCAAAAATATGTAGCCGCAGGATACATCAATTCCGGCGCTGTAATTCCCGCCAACCAAACCTTTCCGAGAGAAGGAGGTGTGGTGAAAATTCGGATTGTAGAAGGCGGATTAGATGAAATTGTGATTACTGGAAACAGGCGCTTAAATTCAAATTACGTGCGATCGCGCCTAGAACGCGCTACCAGACGGCCCCTCAATAGATCTCGGTTGCTGGAAGCCTTGCAACTGCTGCAACTCGACCCCTTAATTGGCAATATTTCCGCCGAATTGCAAGCAGGAAGCCGCCCGGAAAACAGCCGCTTAGAAGTGCGGGTAAAAGAAGCAGACAGCTTTAACGGTGAAGTGTTCGCAGACAACAATCGATCGCCCAGCGTCGGCAGTTTTCGGCGCGGTGTTCGCATAAATCAAGCAAATTTGCTCGGTTTGGGCGACGGATTAGAGGTATCTTATGCTAACACCGACGGCAGCAACGAATTTAACGGCAGCTACACCGTCCCCGTCAACGCGCGCAACGGCACGATTGCGTTCGCTGCGAGTGCTGCTAGCACCAATATCATCGAGGAACCCTTTGATGCTGCTGAAATTGAGGGGAAATCGCGGACTTATGAGTTAACTTACCGCCAGCCGATTGTCGAAAAGCCCGATCGCACTTTGGCTTTGGGACTAAGTTTTTCGCGGCAAGAAAGCGATACATTCCTCTCAGGGGAACCATTTGCGCTTTCGGCGGGAGCAAATGATCGCGGCGAAACGCGGGTTTCGGCTGTGCGGTTTTTTCAAGAATACGTGCAGCGGAGTTCCAACCAAGTGTTCGCGGCGCGATCGCAATTCTCCCTCGGCACTAATCTGTTCGGCGCTACTGCGAACGATAGCGGCCCTGACAGCCGCTTTCTGGCGTGGCGCGGCCAAGCCCAGTATGTGCGGCTGTTAGCGCCAGAAACCTTGCTGATAGTGCGTTCAGACATTCAATTAGCCGATCGCCCCCTGCTTTCTCTCGAACAAATTGGGATCGGTGGCGTTCAAAGCGTGCGCGGATACCGCCAAGATTTGCTGTTAACTGATAGCGGTGCGATCGCATCGGCTGAAGTGCGAATCCCGGTTTGGCGTGTCCGGGAAGTCGAAGGTTTGTTGCAAGTCGCTCCGTTTATCGATTTTGGGGTAGGGTGGAACCATTCAGGAGAAAAGCCGAATCCTGACTCGGATAAATTGCTGGGTGCGGGTTTGGGGCTGGTTTGGCAGATGGGCGATCGGTTGAATGTGCGTTTAGACTATGGTATTCCTTTGATCAATGCTCGATCGGGCGATCGAACTTTGCAGGAAAAAGGCATCTACTTTAGAATCAATTATTTTCCGTTTTAAGTTGTAGGTTGGGTTGAGTGCGATCGAACGCTTCGCTTCGCCCAACACTTTCATCTTTAGCGCTGACGGTCAAATTTTATTAAGTGGCGGCCTCGATCGCACCATTAAACTGTGGGATATCGCAACCGGATGTTGTATTAGGACGTTGATGGGCGATCGGCTGTATGAAGGGATGAATCTTCGAGGGGCAACGGAATTGACAAACGCTCAAAAAGCTACATTGAAAGTGTTAGGGGATTTGATTTGACATTCGCCGGTCTCTAGTCTCTAGCTTGCTTCCTGCGGGGTAGACACGGAGTTTTTGCGTATGCTTCTGCAGAAATGGTTTTCTATTGTTGTTCAGCGGGGATTTGTACCACTCATAACGTTCCTGGTCAGCGGTTGCCGAGATCTTTGCACCTCACCCAAGCGGATGGGGTCAATCCGCTGCACCAGGGTTGTTAGGCGGCTGATTTTTGTCCCGTTTTTTCTTATACCACTTCCAGATAAAAGGAAATATTGGTACAAGAATACTTGCCCATAACCACTCCAAATTACCAGAAACAAAAGTTGATATCTGCTGACCTACAGAAACATCTACTTTAATTGTCTTATCAAATGTTCGTATAACAAGTGGTACTTTTTCATTCGATACATTGATAATTGCTGACAGGGTAAGATACAGATTCTGATTCCCATCTTTCGTAGGGGTGACTTCCCATTTCCACTGCGTTGTTTTACCTCTGTATACAGCCTGTTCCTGTGGAACTAATGCCTCAATCTTAAAACCTTGTCCCGACAGGTCTGCTTCCATTCGATTTGATATCTGTATTCGTGCCGACTCAATCTGCTCCTGAGACTTCAAAGAAGATTGAAGCTCTTGGACAGATTTGGTTGACGATAAAAGCAATTCGATAATTTTAGGTTCTTCAAACTGCATTTTCTTGGGTGTCTCAAATGCAATATTCCCCCATTCGAGGTTAGTCACTATCTCATCCACAATACCCATAGAGGTGGGAGGTATGGGCGAAGCACTAGGTGAAGGCATAGGAGGCGACATGCTAGGTAAAGGCGTATTTGATGAGGTTCCTCCTGGAGAAACCTCATCTTTGATCGGCACAACTGCCAAAAAAATCACGATCGCAATACCAACTAAAAAACCAAAGATTGCAAGCTTATTTTTCATAAGTATTTCTAACTAACGCCTTCTTGAAAAAGTGGCGAATAGATAGCCTCAGTTAACTTAACTTTGAACACTGACAAATATCCTTGCTTGGCGTCCCACCGGAGAATTAAGCAGCCTAACGATTTAGTTCAACTGCGCGCGATCGCCTTTCAACGAAGCTAACAATCTTAAATTCGCGTCAGTTGCAACGACTAGATTTATCGAAGCACCCCATACTAGAAACCTTAAGCTTTTCCAGATTATTTACCGTGCTGCCGATAAAAATCTTATACTTGTATCGCAGTTGCGGTACAATACTGCATTATAGTCTAAAAATACCGCATATCGATGATGTATGTCAACCCTTTCTTAATCCCCATCAGAATCTCCTTTCCTAGATCGAGTTCGACGCACGATTCGACTCAAGCACTTAACTTGATGGGTGAAAGAGAGTCGAGCTAACACTGGGGAAATCAAAAAAAATGATACATTCATCAGAACTTACTCAGGCTCGAATGACTGTAATTATTCGCCCCATATTTGTTGTAGGAATTTCAGTATTCAACCGTTCTTCCAACTCCGGTGCATTCTCGCGTCGATCGCCATTCTGTTTTCGACCTTGGTAAAAGCCCTAGAAAGAGGCCCAAAGCCATCGGTGCATTATGATAAAGCAAGCAGCGATAAATTTTCGTCTTCATAAAATAATTTAATGGCGTTAAAAGACCGACGCAACAAATTTTCAACTTGCAATGTCGAACAGTTTCCAAGGCGAAGCCAAATAACTTTCGGTGGATTCCCAAATACTAAGCTCAGATCGTGCATATCAGCGTCTTTTGAGACAATCATCAAATTATTATCTTTTGCATAATCCCAAACTACTGGGTCGATCGTTGCTTTCATTCCCACATCTCGAACGTGAAGCGAATTTGGGAAAATATCGCTCAAACGGTTCGGCAATTTGGGCGACAAGTTTTCATCAAAAAGTAATTTCATGCGGATAAGGGAGCGGTCATAAACCGACGCTCACGGTCAGCAGCATAAGCTATGCAGGCTTTTAAATCTTCTCGCGTCAGATCGGGAAAATCATCTAGAATTTCTGCTTCGGTCATCTCGGAAGCCAGGTACTCAAGCACTTCATAAACCGTAATTCGCAAGCCGCGTACACAAGGCTTGCCACCGCGTTTATTTGGTTCGATCGTGATATGGTTTCGGTAGTTCATAGTTGGAATTATCGTCATTGTGTTCTCGACCTTTGCAAAATCTTAGCCTAGGGCTGCGCATCTGGCAAGGTTGTCAGTTATTTTTAGCGCTGACGGTCAAATTTTATTAAGTGGCGGTCTCGATCGCTACTTGGGTCGCGAGCGGGGACGCTCGCACTGATACGATCAAAATATATAATTATGATGGAACCGGAAACGATATAAATCCTAACCTAGTTAACACAAGAGGGCTTGTCTTATGGTTCAGACAAAAACTAAACTAACATTTGCAGAGTTTCTCGAAAAGTACCCAGACGGATCTGGCATCTACGAACTTGTAAATGGAGAGATTGTCAAAGTGGAAGCAACCAGAGCTCATAAAAATGTGGCACGATTTCTAGTATTTGGCTTTAACGATGAAATCAGGCGCTTGGGACTTGACTATATCGTTGACAAAGATATAGTTTTCAGAACTGTAACAGCTTCAGGACAAGAACAAGGCAGAAATCCTGATGTTGGCGTGGTGAAGGCATCTGTATGGAACAGCAATGTACGTGGCTACGGAGCCCTTACCGAACCTATCCAATTGGCTGTTGAAGTTACCTCAACTAACTGGGAAGACGACTATGTGGATAAGCTAGATGAGTATCAACGCCTCGGCATTTGTGAGTATTGGATTGTGGACTATTTAGCGATCGCTTCTAGGGCTTATCTAGGAAATCCCAAAATTCCCACAGTTTTCGTTTACTCTTTGGAAAATGGCAGTTATTTAGTTCAAAGTTTTACAGGTAATGAGCGCATTATCTCTAAAACTTTTCCCGAACTAGAAATCACAGTCGAGCAACTTGTACTCAGCAGCCAAATTCAAAACATTTAGAGAAACGAGATGAGATTACATCGATAAAATTTATCCTGGAAAGAGTGTTTTTATGCCTCCCTTCCATTCCTCTTTACTATTTTCACCATTCTCAAAAACAGGCAAGATGCCTGTTCCACAACTACTAGATTTTACTGAAGTGTGGGCATCTTGCCCGCGCGTAAGTTACTCCCTACTGTTTGCTTTCCTGTTGCTATTTCCCACTTCCGCGATCGCCCAAATCATTCCCGATAATACCCTGGGCCCGGAAAGTTCGCGCACAGTTCCCGATACTATCAATAACATACCCTCAGATAGAATCACTGGCGGTACAACTCGCGGCGTTAACCTATTTCACAGCTTGCGCGAATTTAACATCCGTGAAGGGCGGGGAGCTTATTTTGACAATCCCAGCGGAATTACCAACATTTTCACCCGCGTTACGGGCCCAAACTCCTCAAATATTTTAGGAACTCTGGGAGTTTTAGGCAACGGCAATTTATTCTTAATTAATCCGAAAGGAATTATATTCGGGCCGAATGCGCGGTTAGATTTGCGCGGTTCGTTTATCGGTTCAACGGCTGACAGTATTGTGTTTAATAACGGCTTTGAATTCAGCAGCACCAACCCGCAAACATCCCCGCTGTTAACCGTTAATATTCCCGTTGGTTTAAGATTTAGAGACAATCCCGGTGCAATTGTCAATCAATCGACGGCTGTAGGGAAGGTAAACCTGCCAGCCTCTGCTGTGCCAATTCCGATTAGCGATCGAGTTGGTTTAGCAGTAGAACCTGGCCAAACTTTAGCACTCATTGGCGGCGACATCCAACTGCAAGGCGGCAATTTAACAGCCAGTGGCGGACAAATTTTACTCGGTAGCGCAGCCAGTCCCGGTTTAGTTGATTTTGCAATGACAGCGGGGGAAAAGGGAAATTTAACTTTAAATTATGACAATATTCAAAACTTAGGCAATATTCAAATATCCGATGGATCACTCATCAACACTAGCGGAATTGGTGGTGGCAGAGTAGAGTTAAAAGGTGGAAATGTCGCCCTCAGCGGTGCGCGAATTTATGCGATGACACTGGGAAATATTGATGGTAGAGGTATTGATATCGTCGCTCAAAAGTTGCGAGTGGAAAACGGCACGCAATTTTCTACCCTGACTCTAGGAGATGGTGCAGGAGGTAATATCAACTTGCGGGCTGCTGATTCAGTAGAAATGATCGGGCTGGGAGTTGAGGGCTATCAAGAAGTTGCAATTAAATATTTGGTATCGGGAACTACAGACCCCTTTGACCCGCTAATGATGGTATTTAATGGTAGTGCTGGTGCAGGTTCGGGGGGCGATATTACGATCGACACTGGTCGCCTGCTCTTCAATAATGGCGTAGTAGGTAGTGGTATCACTTTTGGCGGTGGAAGGGGTGGGAATTTAATCATTCGCGCCAATACTTTTGAGATGGTGGGTTCTGGAATAAATAACGGGACAGCTAAAGAAAGTACCGGTACGGGAGGAAGTATTAGTGTTGATGTCGCGAGATTAATTATGCGCGACGGTTCTCTTCTGAGTACGACGAGTTACAGCAGCGGCCCGTCGGGAAATATCAACATTAAAGCTGCCGAATCAGTAGAATTGTCTAACACTGGCCCGACAACAGTTGTGTCAACCGGAATCAGCACGCTGAGTATCAGTTCTAACGGAAGGGCGGGGAATATTAACGTCGATACCAAGCGGTTGAGTCTCTCTGGGGGTTCTGCGTTTACAGTAGGAACAGGTGTTTTAGTTGGCAGGTTTTTGTTTTCTCAGGAGGGCGGGCCTGCTGGAAACTTAACGGTTAGGGCTACTGAATCAGTAGAAATTTCAGGTATTTCTCAACTTTTGAGCAGCGGGATTCAGAATGCGAGTGGCCTGACTTCTGGAACTTTGAGTTCTAGTCGGGGTGGGGATATTCGGATTGATACGCCAAGCCTAACCGTGCGGGATGGGGGGATAGTTTCTACGAGTTCTTTGGGTGTAGGAGATGTGGGGAATATTACTATTAATGCCGATCGCATTGAGGTCAGCGGCAGCGGAAATAATGGTCTGTTTATCAGTACAATTGATGCTTCGGTGGGCAAGATATTTGGTACTAATCCCCAGGCGACGGCAAATGCCGGTTCGTTGAATCTGAATGCCGATCGACTAATTGTCAGAGATGGAGCTACAGTGACAGTGCAGGCGACGGGAACCGGACGCGCTGGTAATATCAATATTGTCGCAAATTCGATCGCTCTTGACAACAAAGCCAGGATTGACGGTACGACTGTATCCGGTACAGGAGCAAATATTAACCTGCAAGCGCGAGACATCCAATTGCGCCACAACAGCCAAATTACCACCGATGCAGGCAGTTCAGACGGCGGCAATATCAACATCAACAGCGACATTCTTGTCGCCCTCCCGCAAGAAAACAGCGACATCACAGCCAACGCCCGCACAGCAGGCGGCGGCCGCGTGAATATCAATGTCCCCAATGTTTTTGGTTTTACAGCAGCCAGCCGCGAACAAGTCAGAAGCAGGTTGGGGCTCAGTGACGGCGAATTTGCAGCGTTGCAAGTAAGTCCTACTTCTCTGCTTCCAAGCAGCGACATCGCGGCGATTTCCCAAAGTGGTGGCCCGGCTTTGCAAGGGGCGGTAACATTTAGTTCTGTTGGAGTGAATCCCGTTCAAGGTTTAGTGGAACTGCCGCAAAATGTGGTCAATCCGGCTGCGTTAATTGCTGCAAATCCCTGCATCCAAGGGGCCGAGAACGAGTTTACTGTGACTGGTCGCGGGGGATTGCCACCAAGTCCTAATGAAGTTCTCAGCAGCCCTCTATCGCCGTTGCCGTGGGTAGAACCAGCGGTAGGTGGAAGTCAGCAAATAGAAGGTCAAAGAGCCTCCATAGAAATTCGACCAACAGAAATTATTCCCGCTCAAGGTTGGGTAATGGACGATCGAGGACAAGTAACGCTGGTAGCATATAATTCTGGTGGTGGTGCATCTCTTCGCAGTCCGAAACCGACGGGTGTTTGCGTACCTCAATAGGTACTCTTCAGGTTTTAGCTAATCCCTCCCTATTTTCCTAATACTAAATTAACCAGACTTCAAAGATGCGCCGCCAATCTTCCGCTCTATTTTTTGCCTTTTTATTGCTGTTTCCTTTTCCTGCGATCGCCCAAATCATCCCCGATAATAGCTTGGGTGCAGAAAGTTCGCGGACAGTTCCCGACACTATCAACAACTTACCCTCAGATAGAATCACTGGCGGTGCAACTCGCGGAGCAAATTTATTTCATAGTTTCCAACAATTTAACGTTGGTGAAGGACGAGGCGCATATTTTGCCAATCCTAACGGGATTGCGAATATTTTTACCCGCGTTACGGGTGGCAACCCTTCTAATATTTTAGGTGTGTTGGGAGTCCAAGGAAATGCCAACTTATTTTTACTTAATCCCAAAGGAATTGTCTTCGGCTCCAATGCGAGGTTAGATTTGCGCGGTTCATTTTTAGCAAGTTCTGCAGATAGCGTAGTTTTCGATAATGGCGCTCTATTCAGCAGCAGCAATCCCCAATCAGTACCGCTGTTAAATGTCAATATACCTATCGGTTTAAACTTTCGAGAAAATCCGGGGAAAATCATTAACTCTTCAGCAGCACCAGCCTTAAATTTACCAGATTTACCTCCAGGGCTCCCGCCGATTTTTAATAACATTGGCTTAGCAGTTGAACCCGGACAAACACTCGCCCTAGTGGGAGGAGATATGGAATTAAATCAGGGAACACTCACTGCCTCAACCGGACAAATTTTGCTCGGTAGCGTCGCTAGTCCGGGGATGGTGGGATTGGAGGCAACGCCATTGGGATTAAGTTTAAACTATGACAAGGTTTCCAACTTTGGTAATATAGAAATAACCAACGGCTCAGTGCTCAACACCAGTGGACTCGGTGGCGGTAAAGTCGAGATTCGAGGTGGAAATGTCAACCTCAATAATGGGAAGATTTATGCACTGACTTTGGGAAATATCGATGGTAGGGGCATCGATATTAACGCTCAACAGTTTCGGGCCCAAGGTGGGGCGCAAATCTCCACGCTGACAACAGGAAGTGGTGTCGGAGGCGCTGTCAATATCCGGGCTACCGACTCAGTAGAAATGAACGGGATTGGATTGGCTCTCTTTACCGTTTTTGCCGGTAAGTATTTGCTATCTGGATCGATCGCCCCTTTTGACCCCCAACTTGTCCTAATTACTGGCACTGCTGGCATGGGAAATGCCGGAAGCATTACAATCGACACCGCAAAACTGTTGATGAACAATGGAAGTGCATTGACTACCGGCACCTTCAGTACGGGTAACGCCGGAAATATAACCATCCGTGCTAGGGTTTTCGATCAAGTCAGTTCTGCGGTCAACAGCGGCACATTTACCGGGAGTGCGGGTGAGGGAGCAGATTTTTCCTTTGAGGGAGAGCGTTTAACCGTAAGTGATGGTTCTGCTTTACTCACCATAACTCGCGATCGAGGATCATCCGGGGATATTAACATTAAAGCTTCTGAAGCAGTAGAAGTGCTGCGGACTCCTCCTCGAAGTCCCGTAGCAACCTTAATGGCCTCAACTGCAGGCGGTGTGAATGGGCAAGCTGGGGACATTAATATCGACACGAAGCGCTTGAGGATTTCAGACGGAGCCGGAATTAGTTTATCTAGCGGCTCAGTTGTTGGCAACCAACCCTTTAATACAACTGGGGGGCAAGGAGGTAATTTGACAGTTAGGGCCACTGAGTCAGTAACAGTCGAGGGTATTTCTGGAGTTTTGGCGAACGGCAGTCGGGGCCCCAGTTTTATCTCCGCTGATGCTAACGCTGCTAATCGGGGAGGAAATATGAACATTTCTACACCTGTACTGACTCTCCGAGGTGGGGGAGTTATGACTACTGCATCTTTAGGCAAAGGAGAAGCCGGAAGTATCACAATTGATGCGGGGCGTGTAGAAATTATTGGTAATGGAGGTCAAGGTGAATTTAACAGTCAAATTCAGACTTCCGTGGGGATTGCATCTCGTGTTAGAAATCCCAATGCTACGGCTAACGGAGGTTCGTTAAATCTGGATGTCGGGCAATTGATTCTTCGCAATGGGGGAACACTCAATCTGCAAGCATTGGGTTCGGCACGGGCTGGTAACATTAACGTGAAAGCAGATTCAATTTTCCTTGACAACCAAAGCAGCATTGACGGTAGAACTGAATCCGGTGCCGGAGCAAATATTAACCTTGAAGCACGGGATGTCCAGTTGCGTCGAGGGAGCCGAATCACAACTGATGCCAGTATTTCTGAGGGTGGCAATATCAACATTAAAAGCGATATTCTGGTTGCTATCCCCAATGAAAATAGCGATATTACTGCTAATGCGCGATCGGCCCAAGGTGGTCGCGTTAATATTAATGTCCCCAATGTTTTCGGGTTTACATCAGTCAGTCGTGAACAGGTTCGAGGGAGTTTGGGATTAACAGATGATCAATTTGCAGCGTTGCAAGTAAGTCCTACTTCTCTAGTTCCTACCAGCGATATTGCGGCGATTTCCCAAAGTAGCGGCCCGGCTTTGCAGGGTACTGTAACATTTAGTTCTTCTGGGGTGAATCCTGCTCAAGGTTTAGTGGAACTGCCACAAAATGTGGTGAATCCGGCTGCGTTAATTGCTGCAAATCCCTGCATCAGAGGGGCAGAGAGCGAGTTTACAGCTACTGGGAAAGGAGGAGTGCCTCCAAGTCCTAATGATGCCCTCAGCAGCCCTCTATCGCCTTTGCCGTGGGTGGAAGAGGCAGGAAGTTCGGCAACTAGCAATGTAGAGGATTTAACCGATGTAACCGATCGAGGGAAGAAGGAAGAAGGGGCAATCCCCGATCGGGAAGTTGTTCCGGCGCAAGGTTGGGTAGTGAATGCGAAAGGAGAAGTTACGCTTGTTGGATATAATCCGGGTAATGCTGCTGACTCTCGCAATCCTCGGCAGAATTCTGGTTGTGCGCCGCGTTGAAATTAGGGGTTTTTTGACCGCAGATGTAGGGGGATTAACGCGGATTAACGCAGATCAAGAATAAGATGTATTTGGGTTAATTAGTATGTGTGTCTGCGGTTGTAATTTTATTTTCTAAATATGAACTTTACCCGATCGCTCCGACAAGTAATTCTGTTATTTGTGATTTCCTGTCTGCTATCCGTTGCGATTCCTCCCGGAGTTGCTCAGCTTAATCCACCACAAGCGGTGCAGCTTGTCCGACAAGCTCGAACTCTTTACCAAGAGGAACGTTTTTCGGAAGCTGTACCGTTGTTGCAGCAAGCGGCAAGCCAGTTTGAGGCAAAAGGCGAAAATCTCGATCGCGCCACAGCTTTGAGTAATTTAGCTGCAACCTACGGGCAGTTGGGGCTTTGGGAAGAAGCAGAACAAGCTGTAAATTCGAGTTTGTCGGCTGTGCGAACACAAGCCAACACTCCCGAACAGCAGCGGATTTTGGCTGAAACTCTCAACATTCAAGGACAGTTGCAACTTGAACGGGGGCAGACTCAAGATGCGATCGATAACTTGGAGTTAAGCGCTAAAATTTTCGAGCAAATTGATAGAAAAAACCAACTTTTTCAAGTTCAAATTAATCAAAGTCGGGCTTGGGAAATTCTCGGACTTTACCCCAGAGCTTGCAAAATGCTGTTAGCTTCTTTCAAGTTGGAAAACCAAACTTGCGAAATTTCGGCAGCGGGTTTGGAAACTTTGAAAAATGGATCGGTTTCCCTCGAACAAGTCCGGGCAATTCATGCTTTAGGGCGGGTACTGCGGGTTTTGGGACAACTGGAACGATCGCAGGATGTGCTGTCGGCTGGACTCGAAGCAGCCCAAAAATTAGGTTCCCGGTCAGAGGAGGCTGCAATTTATCTCAATCTGGGCAATACGGTACGGGCTAAAAGCAATAAACCGGGTTTGACACCAGAACAGCGGGCTGATTGGGAACGCTTTGCCCTAGAGTATTATGGTCGATCGATCCAGGCGATATCGGATCGATCACTCCTACAAATTCAAGCAAAGTTAAACCAATTGAGTTTGTTGATTGATCGCCAAGATTGGTCTGAAGCAGAGGCTTTGTGGCGTTCTCTGGAACCTCAAACCGAGCAATTTGGCTCGAACCGCGCCGGACTTTATGCTCAAATTAATCTAGCTCAAAGCTTGATGAAATTAGCTCAGTCGCCTGCGAAAACTGTGAGTTTAAGCGATATTGACACAATGCTCGATCGCTCTGTCGAACCAGCAAACAGTTTGGGCGACAAACGCATACAAGCTTATATTCTGGCAGCTAAAGGCAAACTATCGGAAATCCAACAGCAGTATCAGAAAGCGGAAAATCTCACAACTGAGGCTTTGACTTTAGCACCGGCGTTTCAATCTCCCGATATTGCTTATCAATTGTTTTGGCAACTGGGGCGGATTCGGAAAGCTCAGGGCAATACAGAAGGGGCGATCGCTCAATATACTCAAGCTGTTAATATACTGTCTTCTCTGCGGGGCGATTTGGTGACAGTCAATCCCGAAGTGCAATTTTCGTTTCGGGAAAGTGCCGAACCGGTTTATCGCGAATTAGTCGGGCTGCTTTTGCAAGAGGAATCTCCCAGTCAAGCTAAGTTGAAACTAGCGCGCCAAACGGTGGAATCTTTGCAGTTGGCGGAATTGGACAACTTTTTTCGGGATGCTTGCGCTGATGCTAAACCAAAGTCTATCGAGGAAATTGATCCGACAGCGGCGGTGATTTATCCGATTATTTTGAGCGATCGTTTGGAGGTAATTTTGTCAATTCCCGGCAAACCCCTGCGTCGCTACGCTACTGTGAAGTCTCAATCTGAGTTGGAAACTGCCTTCAGGCAAGCCAAAAATCTCATCAGGCCTGCTGCTTTCCCCCGCAACAGGAGGCAACCCGTTGAACAGGTTTATGACTGGTTAATCCGCCCCGCAGAGGCGGATTTGACCGCCGCCGGGATTAAAACCCTGGTATTTGTGCTCGACGGTTATTTGCGGAATCTGCCGATGGCGGTGCTGCACGACGGTGAAAAGTTTTTGGTAGAAAAATACAGCATTGCTTTGGCACCGGGATTGCAATTGCTGGCACCGAAACCGCTGAACAAAGTCAAGTTAAAAGTGCTCACCGCTGCCCTCTCCGAAGCGCGTCAAGGCTTCTCGGCTTTGCCGGGGGTGAAGGAGGAAGTTGAACAAATTGCAGCCGAGATGCCGGCGAGTTCGCTGCTGAATGAAGATTTTGTCAGCGGGCGATTGCACGATCAAATTAAAGCTTTGTCTTACCCGATCGTCCATTTGGCAACTCACGGTCAGTTTAGCTCGAATGCGGCGGATACTTTTATTGTGACTTGGGATCAGAAAGTGAATGTTAAGGAGTTCGATCAACTGCTGCGAGCCCGCACTGGGGAGAGACAACAGCCGATCGAACTTTTGGTTTTGAGCGCTTGCGAAACTGCTTCGGGCGATAACCGCGCCGCTTTGGGTTTGGCCGGGGCCGCAATTCGATCGGGTGCCCGCAGCACCGCCGCCACCCTTTGGCAAGTCAACGACGAATCTACAGCTATCTTTATGACTGAGTTTTACAAGCAACTGGCTTCTTCTAAAACCAGCAAAGCTGAAGCCCTCCGCAACGCTCAATTAACGCTGTTGCAAAACCCACAGTATCAGAACCCGTATTTCTGGGCACCTTTCGTGCTTGTGGGCAATTGGCAGTAATTTAAGATGGGGAATCGGGAATCGGGCATCGGGCATTGGGGATTGGGGATTGGGGATTGGGCATTGGGGATTGGGCATTGGGGATTGGGCATTGGGGATTGGGCATTGGGCATTGGCCATTGGGCATTGGGCTTGCAGTCAACAGTCAACAGCCAACAGTCAACAGCCAACTGTCAACTGTCAACTGTCAACAGACAACTAACTGAAATGCAGTTGGTTTTTTGTTAAAGTTTGTAAACTGTTAAGAGTGCTTTCTGCATCTAATATTTTTTCGAGGAGTCCCATGAAGCAACTTTTGATTGCTGAGCGCTTTTGCCTGATTGCCCACGTCTTGTCAATGGCTTTTGGATTGGCAGGGTTGCTGCTGATTTTACCCCGTCCCGAATTGGTGATGAGTTTGCCACCAGCAGGGCAAACGCTATTCCAGTGGGGGATGGCTGGGGGTGGAGTAGTTTATATCATCTTTGGTGCAGCAGCAGTTGCTCTCTATTCCTTGCGGACATTGGGTTTGGGTGCAACTCTGGCCTTTTTAGTGCCTTCTGTGTTTTTGTCCTTGAGTAGCGAGTTGTTAGGAACGAGTACGGGTTTTCCCTTCGGGCACTACCATTATTTGAGCGGTTTGGGCTACAAAATTGCAGGGCTGGTTCCGTTTACAATTCCCCTCTCGTGGTTTTATCTGGGACTGGTTTCCTATGTAATTGCTCGCGCTGGAGTAGGTGGCGGTAAAGGTAAGCTCAACTGGGTGCGCCAAATAGGGGCGATCGCCCTTGGTGCTTTGCTGCTAACAGCTTGGGATTTTGTACTAGATCCGGCGATGAGTCAAACTTCTGTGCCTTTTTGGGAGTTTGAGGAACTTGGGGCTTTCTTTGGGATGCCTTACCGCAATTTGGCTGGCTGGATGGGTACGGGGGCGCTATTTATGTCTGTAGCAGCTTTCTTGTGGAGAAAAACACCGATTAAATTAGAGCGATCGGAATTGGGTTTGCCCTTAATTGTTTATTTGGTAAACTTTGCTTTCGGAGCAATTATCACTGTAGTTTCCTTGGATTCTCGGTTCTGGTTCCCGACATCGCTAGCGGTGCTTCTGGGTGTAGTTCCGGCGATCGCGTTAAGCTGGATCGCTAAACCCGCAACAGGTGACGTAACCGAAACAATGCCGTCTTTGGAGACATCTGTTATCACGGCTAAAATTCCACCTGAGCCCGTGGGCGTTTTGCGTAAGTGAGTTGCTAGCGAGCAACCCCGGCTGATTTAGCAAAAATTTACACTAAATTTTGAGCTAGTTTAAAAACCCGGTTTCTTGTAGAAACCGGGTTTTTCAGTGGCGATTTTTTCATTCCCAATTCCTGTAATATGTTTGAGGTCAAAATTTTATTAAATTTTTTAAATTGATATCAGTTACCAAAAAAATGAACTGTAAATAAGCTCGCAACCCATATCCCAATAGGGTTCAGTTAAGCTCGATCCCCCCTAGCCCCCCTTAAAAAGGGGGGGACAAGAACTTACTCAAAGTCAACCCCTACTCCCCTTCTTAAGGGGGATTTAGGGGGATCTCCGAGGAATAAATAGTTTTAACCCAAGCGTATTGACCCATATCCAGTCAGTCATTCCCAATTATTCAATTGTTTAATAGTATGGTTTTCCCGATCGCCCCTCACCTCTTCTCGCAACCGCTGACAAGTATCATCCCTGTCGCACTCCTGCTTCTGCAATTGCCCGCCGCAGCCCTTCTGATGTCGCGTTTGATTAAAGGCCCATCGCGCATCCCACCCCTGGAACCGGATTCGCCGACGCTGGATTTGTTGGGTGTTTGTACTGCGGTAGTACCGACTTTGAACGAAGCCGATCGAATTTCGCCTTGTTTGGAAGGATTAAGCCGCCAAAGTTACGAACTCCGAGAAGCGATCGTGGTTGACAGCTATTCGGTAGACGGAACCGGAGATTTAGTCAAAGCTGCTGCACAAAAAGACCCCCGGTTTCGCTTGATTAACGACGATCCGCTGCCGGCGGGTTGGGTAGGGCGTCCGTGGGCGCTGAATGCGGGTTTTTTGGCAAGTTCCGAGAAGTGCGAGTGGATTTTGGGGATAGATGCGGATACTGTGCCGCATCCCGGCTTGATTGCGAGTTTGCTGAAGACGGCGGCGGCTGGAAAGTACGATTTGATTTCGCTGTCGCCGCAGTTTATCCTCAAGTATCCGGGGGAGTTGTGGCTGCAACCTGCTTTGTTAATGACTTTGGTTTATCGGTTCGGGCCGACGGGGACTGGCGGGGATGTGCCGGAACGGGTGATGGCGAACGGTCAGTGTTTCTTGTGTAAGCGCGAGGTTTTGGTGGCTTTGGGGGGCTATGAGGTCGCGAGGGGTTCTTTTTGCGATGATGTGACTCTGGCTCGCTATGCGGCTGCTAAGGGCTTTAAGGTGGGCTTTTTGGATGGGGCTAAGGTGTTGAAGGTGCGGATGTATGAGGGGGCGATCGAGACTTGGAATGAATGGGGTCGATCGCTCGATTTGAAAGATGCTGCTTCTGGCGGTCAAATTTGGGGCGATTTGTGGCTGTTGCTGGCGGTTCAAGGTTTGCCGGTGCCGATTGTGTTGTGCTATTTGCTGTTTGGTTCGCTGCCGCCGGTTGGTGTATTTCCGCACTTTTGGCTGTTGGGATTGAATGTATTTTTGGTTGCAGTGCGATCGGCTTTGTGTTTCGCGATCGCACCTTCCTACGATACAACTGGGGCATCGGGTAAATGGCTGTTTTGGCTGTCACCTTTGGCCGATCCGCTGGCGTTTTTGCGTATTCTAATTTCTGCTTTAAATCAGCCTACTCAGTGGCGCGGCAGAAAGTATGAATAATCGTTAAATTTTTGCTACAGCTTTTAAAATTGGTAGAAGTGCGATCGCCCTTTTGGATCGAATGGGCGATCGTACTTTTCTTCCTTTCCTAAATCAGCAGGAAATTAGCGGATGTAATCGCATTGGCACTCACTCCAATCATCACGCCTAACTCTTCTCCTGTCAAGATATTCTTGATGAGAGTTCCCTGAGTATTTTGAGTTATTGCTAACTGAGCAAAACTCAAACCTCCAGTTAATCCAATCAAATCTTGACCCCGGGTAAAATCAGCGATTATGTCAAATCCTTGACCAGCTTTTAAGACAAAGATATCGTTACCGCTACCGCCAATCAAACTATCATTGCCCAAGTCTCCGTAAAGAATATCATCACCTTGACTACCAGTGAGAGTATCGTTATCTTCGCCTCCGTACAGGGTATCATTTCCTTCACATCCTCCCAGGATATCGGCTCCTTCGTTATCGCTAATTAAGTCATTACCTTCACCGCCGCAGATGGTATCCGAACCTAACTGTCCAAACAGGGAGTCATCACCTTGACTACCAAGCATTATGTCGTTACCTTTGCCTCCATATAAAACGTCATTATCCTTACCACCATTGATGAAATCATCATCTTTATCACCAAGAATGATGTCATTACCTTCGCGGCCATGTAACAAGTCATTGGCTTTGCCTCCGAAGATTAAATCGTTGCCCAATTCGCCAAGCACGATGTCGTTTCCTTCATCTCCATAGAGGATGTCGTCACCTTTGCCTCCAGTGATGAAGTCGTTGCCAAAGTTGCCATTAAAGATGTCGTTGTTGGCTCCACCATATAAGTTATCATTCCCGGATTTGGCATCGAATATATTGCCGTTGTTACTGCCGAAAAATTCATCGTTTTGGGCAGTGCCTATTTGAATCCCCGATACACCAAGTATGGTGTTTTCAACCGAGTTAGGTTGGTTTAAGTTGGGATAGGCAAGGTCATCGCAGATGCAGTCATCGTTAGGGATGTTGTTGGTTGTTGGTGTTGGCGTTACCGATGGTGTTGGGGTTATCGATGGCGTTGGTGCCGGAGTTGGTGTTGGTGTTGATTCAGGTGCCGGAGTTGGTGTTGGTGCAGGTGCAGGAGTTGGTGTTGGTGCAGGTGCAGGAGTTGGTGCAGGCGTTGGTGCAGGCGTTGGTGCAGGCGTTGGTGCAGGCGTTGGTGCAGGCGTTGGTGCAGGCGTTGGTGCAGGCGTTGGTGCAGGCGTTGGTGCAGGCGTTGGTGCAGGCGTTGGTGCAGGCGTTGGTGCAGGCGTTGGTGCAGGCGTTGGTGCAGGCGTTGGTGCAGGCGTTGGTGCAGGCGTTGG
>NZ_JAUBRA010000085.1:0-25931 GCF_036701555.1 Microcoleus sp. Pol10D4 | reverse complement strand
TCACCAATCTGTCAAGCCTGTATCTCAACAACAATCAAATTACCGATATCAGCGCCTTGCGCGAGCTCACCAATCTGTCAAGCCTGTATCTCAACAACAATCAAATTACCGATATCAGCGCCTTGCGCGAGCTCACCAATCTGACAACACTGTATCTCAACAACAATCAATTTGCCCCTCTGTGCGTGTTAGGCGAACTCGCACAGAAACGTCTTACTCTCTCGACTAGGCCAATTGATGGTCAAAAAGCCACAGAAGCCATCAAATTTGTCTATGCAGCTATTGGCTTAGAACAACCCGAAATTATTATTTGCAGCAGTCCCCGCGACGTTTGTCTCCAAATATTCAACTTGCTCAAACACGACCATTCACAAAACTGGTCACCCGAATGGCAGAGGAATAGATGGGGGAAAAAGCTAGAGTGGGAATGGATGTCCCCATCGATTGTGGGAGAATTTGCAAGTCCGGGCGTGTGGGAGTATGAGCTCGATCGCATGACGATCGAGTCCGAAGCAGAGAGTACACTGAGTTCGCTAATGAAGGAATTGGTTAGCAGCTATTGGCGATCGGAACAAAGGATGGCGAATGTTTTCCTCTACAGTTTGTTATCCCTTGGAGATCCTGAAACCCCCACGACTTTGTTTGAAGAAATCTATTTGACCCAATGGTATATCTCTTCATTAGGCGTCAATCTTTCCCAAAAGGCACAAGAAATACATCACTGCCAAAAGCAGCTTTTCGAGCATTGCGGTTGGATATTTCCCTTTGAAAAGTTTTGCGCGGTGTGCGATCGCCCGCGCCACCTGCGCTTTGACAGTGAAAACCGCTTGCACGCGGAAGGAGAACCTGCGATCGAGTTTGCGGATGGATGGAATTTTTACTATTATCACGGTGTCAGATTGCCTGAAAACTACGGCCAAGTCCACCCCAATCAATGGCAATCCCAATGGCTTTTAGCAGAAGAGAATGCCGAACTTCGGCGAGTGTTAATTCAAGGAATTGGTTACGATCGCATTTGTCAAGAATTGTCAGCAAAACAAATAGATAGTTGGCAGGAATATGCACTATTACAAATAGATAACGCAGATGTCGAGCCGATTTGTTTGTTAAAAATGACTTGTCCGAGTACGGGATTCATTCACGCTTTGAGAGTGCCGCCTAACCTGACATCTGCTAGGAAGGCAATTCGCTGGGTAAATTGGGATATTGATCCAGAGGAATTTTCCGTGCAGACTTGATATATAGCCTTTCTCAGGTAAATTAGATGCTCGTGGGCATCGGGCATAGCAGATATAAAAGCGTTTGAGTTTTTAATTTCAGAACGGAGCTGACAATTCATTGAAGAACGGGCTAGGCTAGTTGTAGACTTCTATTTCCATGCCAGGAATGCACCGATAAAACTTCATTCACCCTCCAAACATGGCAAAACAACTAGCAATAGAAACTCGCGGGCTGACGAAACAATTCGATCGCCATATAGCCGTCAATGACATCGATTTGCAAGTAGCTGCAGGCGAAGTATGCGGACTGATCGGCCCCAACGGTGCCGGCAAAACTACCTTGCTGCGAATGCTGGCGGCGGCTGAGGAACCGACTATAGGGGAAATTTACATCAATGGCGATAGGTTATTGCGCGATCGATCGCACCCGATTCTCAAACAGCGCATCGGCTTTCTTCCCGACGACTTTCCCCTCTACGACGACTTGACTGTTTGGGATTATTTAGACTATTTTGCCCGACTCTACAACCTCCAGCAACCGCGCCGCCGAGAGCGAATCAATTCCGTGTTAGAACTCGTGCAACTAACCAACAAGCGCAACAGCTTAATTTCCACCCTGTCGCGGGGGATGAAACAGCGCCTGAGTTTGGGGAGAACTATTATCCACGAACCGCTGTTGTTGTTGTTAGACGAACCAGTTTCTGGCTTAGATCCGATCGCCCGAATGCAGTTCCGCGAAATTATCAAAGTTTTGCAACAAGTCGGCATGACCGTAGTCATATCATCTCACGTCCTCAGCGACTTAGCCGAACTTTGTACCTGGGTCAGCATCATGGAACTCGGATATCTGGTCGAAAACGCACCTTTACAAGAACTTTACAAACGCCTCAGCCGCCAGCAAATTTTCATGTCGGTTTTAGGAAATAAATTACAAGCCCTAACATCGGCATTAAAAAACTTTCCTTGGGTGGAAAATTGGACCATAATCCCGGAAACTCAACAGGTATGCGTAGATTTTTCAGGAAGCCAGGAAGATGCCGCAAACTTATTACGCGAACTCGTCGCCGCCAACATTCCCCTAACCGAATTCCACTGCACTCAAGAAGACTTAGAAACCATCTTCCTCAAGATGGGACACCAGCAAGCATCCTAATTTGCTCGTTTCCGGTTTACCAGAATAAACAGTGAGTTATAACTGAGTCGTCACCCATTCCTAATTACCAATAACCAATGACACTCCACTTACTAGACAAAATAGGCAACTGGAATCCCCAGTTATTTCGAGAAATCAAAGGTCGCTTGAATACTGGCAATATGGCGATCGTCTCTGCCCTTTCCCTAGGCGCTCAACTGCTGCTATTCATGTATTACAGCGCCCAGATACCCGTTCCCCCTGCTAATGGCGAGTACACTTATCCCACCTATCACAGATTTTGCCTAGAGACTGCCGATTCCTCTACGAGAAAGTGTGTCAGAGATGCCTTGGGCAACTTTGTCATTAACTGGCGGGAGTGGTGGCTAGAGATATTCATTTTGCTGAGCATATCGAGCGTGTTAGCTTTATTAGTAGCAGGGACTTATATGCTGGTCAGTGACTTAGACAAGGAGGAACGCCGCGGGACACTCAACTTTATTCGCCTCAGTCCCCAGTCTGCCAAAACAATTTTTCTGGGCAAAATTCTTGGCGTACCAATTTTACTTTATTTAGCAACAATTCTGGCCGTACCCCTGCACCTGTACGCTGGATTAGCTGCTCAAATACCTCTGAATGAAATTTTATGTTTCTACATAGCAGTGGCAGCTAGCTGTGCTTTGTTTTACAGCACTGCCATGCTATTTGGATTGACCACCAGTTGGTTGGGAGGATTTCAACCTTGGTTGGCTAGCGCTATGGTTTTTGTTGTGTTTGGGATTTCTTGGCTTCCGCTCACGCGAACTGCTTTGGATGTGTTACATTTTTTGTCTCCCCTTGCTATGCTGAGATATCCGCTTTTTCTAGTTGATAAAACTGATTTCGATTCGTTAGCTGAAAACTTAGACAAGTTGCAATGGTTTTACTCGCCAGTGGGTACAAATATTGCGATGGGAATTGCTTTGTCTCTCTTAGTTTGTGGTACAGGAATCTACTGGATGTGGCAGGGATGGCAGCGCCGCTTTCCCAATCCCAGTGCTACAGTTTTGAGCAAGCGGCAAAGTTATTTGCTAGTTATCTGCTGTCAGGTAATATTTTTAGGCTTTGCACTCCAATCAGACCCCCCAAACGGCGGTAATCTCATCTGTTTACTTATCTTGAATTTGGTGATGTTCTTAGCTTTAATTGCAGCTTTAACATCTGACAGACAATCATTGTACGATTGGGCGAGGTATCGGAAACAAATCGTTCCCAGCAATCAGAAGCTGTGGCGACGCTACCCACTACTCGATTTAATTTGGAGCGATAAAAGTCCGGCTGTAGTTGCGATCGCGATCAATTTCCTCAGCTCAGTAATAATTTTAACACCTTGGGCGCTGTTGGAAAAAAATGAGATAAACGGATTTGGGGGTGTAATTGGCTGTCTGAATCTCATCCTAATTTACGCAGCCATCACCCAACTATTCCTATTTACCAAAACCCGAAATCAGGAAATTTGGGCCGCCTGCACAGTCGGCAGCGCTCTCTTGTTGCCGCCTCTGATTTTATCGATGCTCTTGCTAACCCCAGAAAAAGCTCCTATTCTCTGGTTGTCTTTAACATTTGGTGGCTTTTGGTCTTCGTCGTCTGTCGCAGCGTCAGGAAATACGATTTTGCTCTCCATACTGAGTCAGTGGAGTGTCTTGGTGTTGTTGAACTTCAAATTGCGATCGCAACTGAGACTCGCAGGGCAATCAGCTTCTAAAGCACTGCTGAAAGCTTGAAAAAGCAGGGGAAGGGATCAAACGTGAAACTCCGATTCAGGCAGGGATTTAAACCCCTGCCTGAAAGCTTAAGTCGTATTCAGACGACTGTTCGACTAACTTATTATGCCAATTCCGCATTTATACTCCACTTTATATTAACCGATGGTGGTCGCCGCTACACAGACAAAGCCCACCTTCGCAGGCTTTAAGATTAAAGTCGAAAAATAATTTATGACTGTACAGATCCAAAATTATAGCGTCAGCGTATATTACTAATGAACGCAGTACAAAATTTCATAAGTTCGCACCGCTAAAAATTTCAGCTTGCCTGTTTGCAGTTAAGGTGCGATCGCCCTTGGCTACACACCCAACTATAAAATACGGCTAAGCGATCTGTATTTAGGAGTGGGTTTATTTGAATCCGGGGGCTGGTTTATATATTATTTTAGCTGCGTGTAATAGTTTTATGGCAAGCCACCCCTACAGCCGAAAATAAGAAAAACTATCCTAAAAGTGTGAATTTGTGATATTTTGACTGAGAATACCGCTGCCGTTAGGCAACAGAAGTATCAAATTTAGAGGGTAATTAGATCGTGGCAGATATTAGAGGCAGCGCACAAGCAGAATTGCTAGCAGGAACTCCAGAAAATGACCTGATTTTTGGTTTGATGGGCACTGACACCATTGCCGGAAACTCTGGTAATGACAGCATTTATGGAGGTAAGCAAAGCGATTTAATTGATGGCAATTCTGGTCAAGATTCGCTTTTTGGAGATTTAGATAACGACATTATTAACGGCGGAGAAGGTAACGATTTTTTAGTTGGCGGCAAAGGCAGCGATTCCATATCTGGAAACTCCGGCAATGATGTTTTGTCGGGCGATCGAGATACTGATATCCTGATAGGCGGAGACGGGGCAGACCTATTTGTTTTGAGGCGCTACGCTGAGGCTGACCCTTTCCGTACCAGTGGGGGTGTTAGTTTGGCAAATGCGGACGTGATCGCCGATTTTACACCCGGTACAGATTTAATCGGTTTGGGAGAAGGTCTCAGTTTTACCGACTTAAATATTCTCGAAGCTGGAAACAATACTGTTATCCAAGACCGCGTAACAGGAGAATTTCTCGCTACCCTCCAAGGGGTGAGACAAAGTGCGATTAACCAGGCAAGTTTCACTAATAATATTAGCAGCGTTGTTCCCAGCCCCCCGCCTCCAGCGCGGACAACGGCTTATGCTTTAACTCCTGCTAATCGGATTGTCGGTTTTAGTCTTTCCAATCCGGGAAGTGTGATCTCAGATTTGCCCGTGACTGGATTGGAAGCGGGAGAAAGTTTGCTGGGAATTGATTATCGGCCGGCTAACGGTTTGCTTTACGGTGTGGGTTCTAGCAATCGCTTGTATACTGTCAATCCGATGACTGGGGAAGCAAGTCCAGTCGGTAACGGGGAGTTTGCTGTTCCCCTAACTCCGGGGGCTGCGGGTTTTGATTTCAATCCCACAGTCGATCGAATTCGGTTTGTCAATGAAGGCGATCAAAACGCCCGCCTCAACCCGGATAACGGGGCACTTGTGGATTTTGACACGGTGGCGGGGGGAATTCAACTCGACGGGAATTTAGCTTATGTTGCGGGCGATCGCAATTTTGGGTCAAATCCGGCTGCTGCAGGGGCTGCGTACACGAATAACTTTGCGGGCGCAACTTCGACAACCCTGTTTGCAATTGACAGCGATTTGGATGTTTTAGTGCGACAAGATCCGCCGAATAATGGAGGGTTGAATACGATCGGATCTTTGGGAGTTGATGCTACTAGCGTTCTCGGCTTTGATGTCAGGAGTATTGGCGGCCGCGAGGTGGCAGTGGCGGCGCTGGAAGTTGGTGGCGTTTCGGGCTTGTACAATATCAATTTAAGTAGCGGTCAAGCTTCCTTTGTCGGTCAAATTGCCGACGGGAGACAGATTAACGGTTTGGCTTTGCCTTTGCCTACAGCTTACGCTTTAACTGTCAGAAATGGCGCTGAAACAATTGTCGGTTTTAATGAGGCGGCACCGCGGGCAATTCTCAGCGACGCGGCAGTTACAGGGTTGCAGCCGGGAGAAAGTTTGCTGGGAATTGATTTTCGCCCCGCTAACGGTTTGCTATACGGTGTGGGTTCTAGCAATCGCTTGTACGCGATCAATCCCGTTACTGGGCAAGCAAGTCCAGTCGGTAGCGGCCAGTTTGCTGTTCCCCTAACTCCGGGGGCTGCGGGTTTTGATTTCAATCCGACAGTCGATCGAATTCGGTTTGTCAATCAAGCCGGTCAAAACGCCCGTCTCAACCCTGATACTGGGGCACTTGTAGATTTTGACACGTTGACGGGGGGAGTTCAACTCGACGGGAATTTGGCTTATGCTGCGGGCGATCCTAATTTTGGCAATCCCGGCGCGGCTGCTGCGGCGGCGTATGTGAATAACTTAGCAGGGGCAAATTCGACGACGCTGTTTGCAATTGACACCAATTTAGACATTTTGGTGCGGCAAGATCCACCGAATAATGGAGTGTTGAATACGATCGGATCTTTGGGAATTGATGCTGGTACCGTTCTCGGCTTTGATGTCAGGAGTGTTGGCGGTAACGAGACGGCTTTAGCTGCGATCGAGGTTGGCGGAGTTTCTAGCCTGTACAATATCAATTTGACGACCGGTCAAGCTTCGATTGTCGGTCAAATTGGTGACGGGCGAGGGATTAAAGGCTTAGCGCTGACTTTGATTTAAATAGGGGAAGGAAGAAGGAAGAAGGAAGAAGGAAGAAGGAAGAAGGAAGAAAAATAATTAAACTTTTTTAATTTACCAATGCCCAATTCCCGATTCCCGATTCCCAATGCCCAATTTGAGTTAATCTATTATTTTGACAAACAAGATAAAATGTTATCTCAAGTTTTTTACTTGCTACGTTCCCGCAGTGATGGCAAATATCTGTCCGCGAATCCCAATCCAGATGCGGCAGTGAGTTACCTGCTGATGTTTCGCGAAGACTATGACGCTTTGAGTTATCTCAATGCCCACGCTGCTGATGTTGCCGATCGATTCGGAGTAGAATCGATTTCCGGTTCTCAGGTAAAAAAGCTGCTTGAACGTTGGGGATTTAACGGTGTGGGGGTTGTTCAAGACCCGCTGTTACCCAATATTGAGTTTTTATTGACAAAGGATTGACAATTGACAAGATTTGCGCTTCACCCGGTTTCAGGAAGAAATCGGGTTTTTTTGTCAAGTTTTGAGGATCTCGCCCGATCGAGCTTGTACACTTCTATGCCCCATATTTAGTGCAATTTGTCAAATATATTAACCTTTAACCCTAAATCTGAATCCTGTTGTATATTCGTAGTTTGATATATTCCGACACGTCAGTACACAACCTATGGTTCGAGAATTAGAGCGATCGAGTGCCAGCGAGAAACGCAACCTGTCCGATTTCCCCGAAACAGCACCCGCAGCCAATCCAGTATTTTTTAGGACTTACAGCCGCCGTACCGAGACAGGGCGGGAAACTTGGGAGGAAGTGTGCGATCGAACAGTCAAGGGGCTGCAAAAGCTTGGAAACCTCACCCCCGAAGAAACACAACTGCTGCACCGGATGCAAAACCAGCTCAAAACCCTCGCTTCAGGCCGCTGGCTGTGGGTAGGTGGCAGCAAATGGATCGAGCAACCAGAGAATTTTTCCGGTGCATATAATTGCTCCTCAACAAATATTATCGACTGGCGTTCCTTTGGTTTGTTAATGGATTTGGCAATGATGGGCTGCGGCACTGGGGCAGTCTTGGAACCACAATATATCAACCAACTGCCGCCGATTCGCAACCGTTTAACCCTAACCATGCAAGGCGAAATCGGCTCTACACCCGCCCAGTTGCGCCGTCAAGAAACAGAAGTAAAAATAGTAGAAAAAACCGCAACTATTTATGTCGGAGATTCTCGCCAAGGTTGGGTAAATTCCTATCAAACTTTGCTGGAATTATCCACAGATGAAAGATTTGCAGGAGAAGTTCAAGTATTCATCGATTTGAGCGACGTTCGCCCGGTGGGAGAACCTTTAAAAGGTTTTGGAGGAGTAGCAAATCCGGTCAAATTGCCCGACCTTTATCAGCGCTGCGCCGCAATTTTGAATAAAGCTTTAGGGCGGCAGTTAAATTCAGTTGAATGCTGCGTGTTGATAGATGAAGCGGCGGTCACGATCGTCGCTGGAAATATTAGAAGATCGGCCGGAATGCGTCAGTTTTCTTTTGAGGACGAACTGGCCGCAAATGCTAAAAACAATCTGTGGCAACAAGATGAAAGCGGCAACTGGAGAATAGATCCAGAACGCGATGCCCTTCGGATGGCCAACCATACGCGAGTTTTCCATACCAAACCTACACTAGAAGAATGTATTGATGCTGTCCGTAAACAGTATTACAGCGGCGAAGGTGCGATTCAATGGGCCGGGGAAGCTGTAGCTCGATCTAACGTTGATTTACTTTCAACACCGAGTCTTAGAAGTGAGTTTTTGAAAGCTTACGACGAAGGAAAAGCTAAAGAGTGGTTGCAGGAGCGCCATCCTAACATGACTGCTGGCGAGTTAGAGCATCGGTTAGTCCGTGTGGGCTTAAACCCGTGTGGTGAAATCATCGGCTCTAATTTTCATTGTGTCAGTGGCGACACTCTGCTAATTACTAGAGACGGACTGCATAAAATAAAGGACGTTCTTGGAACTGAAATCGAGATTTGGAATGGTAAAAGATGGAGCTGCGTCACACCATTTAAGACAGCGAGTGATACTTGTGGCGGGCGACGCAAACTTTATCGTGTAAAGTTTGGTGATGGTACTTATCTGGATGCCACAGAATATCATCGCTTTTTTGTCAAGGATCGCTTTGGTAAAGTTTACAGAGAAGTTCAAACCAAAGACTTGATGGATACAAGTCGATATAGCATTCATACTGAACCTTTTACAATTCAGTATGAAGATGGCTTGAATATCGATTCAAGTTATGCTTACACTTTGGGGGTGGCTGTAGGAGATGGGACTACAGACAAAAATGAGAATGCGAAAGTTCGACTTTACGAACAAAAAATGGCATTATCAGTAGCAGGAAATAAGTCTCCAGAAAGAAGCTATGACTATTTACCTGCTTTTACCGATGTAACTAACTTGAGCTTTTCTGGAGAGTTGCTGAAAAGTTTGAAAGTTAACCCAGAAGCACTAAATGTAATTGCGAGCTGGAATCGGCAAGCAATTTTACATTTTATTGCTGGATTAGCCGATACTGACGGCTCGAATACCCACAGTAATGGTATCAGAATTTATATTTCTGACCGCGATCGCGCTTTTAGATTTCAGTTACTTTTGACCAAATGTGGTATTCGTTCGTCGCTAAATCTTTGCGCTCATCAAGGGTCAATTACTAATTACGGTGTCCGAAGTCGAGATTTGTACTACTTGCAAATTACTGAATGTGGTGAAATTCCTTGTCAGCGGTTAGATGTGAGCAAAGGGACGAATGCTAAACACAAAGGTAAATGGCAAGTGGTCAGAAGTGTCGAAGAATTACCAGGATTGCACGATACTTACTGCTTCAACGAACCAGAGTTTCATAAGGGAGTTTTCGGCAATACCCTAGCTGGAAACTGTAATCTTTCTGAGATCCACCTCAATCAACTTGACCCTTACAATTTCAAAGAACAGGAGGAAGCTTTCAAGGCGGCGGCTCTATCTGTCGCCGTACTTCTCAATCACAAATTTCTTGAACCCCGCTATCAATACAGCCGCGAACTAGACCCGATTGTCGGCGTATCTTTCACGGGATTGTTCGATTTCTTCGTTCACGCTTTTGGCGTTGAGTGGCTGCGCTGGTGGGTGGAAGGTCGCCCGCAAACTCCGCAAGGAATCGCTTTTAAACAGCGGGAAGAAGAGTATTTGAGTGGTTGGCGCGAGATTGTCAATGAGGTAGTTTGGGATTATTGCGATCGCCATTCCTTAAAACGCCCAAATCGCTGCACAACGGTTCAACCATCGGGTACTAAATCTCTGCTGACAGGTGCTTCTCCCGGCTGGCATCCGCCGAAAGCCCAGCGTTTCATTCGCCGAATCACTTTCGGCAAAAACGACCCCGTAGCCCTCGCCTGCATCGACTACGGATACAACGTGATTCCGTCTCAATCTGACAAGGATGAAAACGGCAATTTGCTGAACAATCCCTTTGATGAACGCTGTACAGAATGGCTGGTAGAAATACCTGTTGCAGTAAGTTGGGCTGACTTGCCCGGTGCTGATGAAATTGACATCAACAAGTTCTCAGCGGCGGCACAAATGGACTTTTATATGCAGGTGCAAAAGTTCTATGTCAGACATAACACTTCGGCCACGATTGAACTGCGCGAAAATGAAGTGGAAAGTTTGGGCACTCGGATTTATGAAGCGATTCGCGATGATGAAGGCTACATTTCCGCAGCCCTTTTGGCTAGGTTTGATGCTCTTGAAACTTTTCCGCGTTTGCCCTTTGAACCGGTGAGCAAGGAAACTTACACCAAGATGGTGGAAGAGACTTTAGCGCGCCGGGAAATTGATGTTTTTCACGCGGCTTTGAGTCGCTATGACTTAGGTGAAATGATGGATTCCGGGCCGGCGGGCTGTGATTCTGATAAGTGTTTGATGCCGGAGACTAAGGCTATGTAATAGCCAATAGCCAAATCCCCGACTTCTGAAATTACTTCGATATTTCACGAAGATAACCAAAAGAAGTCGGGGATTTTGTTTCTCAACCTTTTATGTAATAATCCCGCGTTCCCTTCGCATTCATCGCTTCTCCGAGTCGATTTAACCCGTACACGTAAGCCGCAGTTCTCATGGAAACTGACAATTCCTGAGATTTTTTCCAAATTGATTCTGTTTCTTCGACCATTTTATGCTTCAACCGCTGGTTGACTTCATCCAGCGTCCAATAAAGTCCGCTGCGATTTTGCACCCACTCAAAATAACTAACCGTTACGCCTCCGGCATTAACTAAAATATCAGGAATTACTTGAATTCCCCTCGCTTCTAAAATCAAATCAGCAGCCGAATCAATCGGCCCGTTAGCTACTTCAAAAATAAACTTAGCCTTAATATCATTAACATTCGCTTCAGTTATTTGGTTCTCCAAAGCTGCTGGAACCAGCACGTCTACATCTAATGCTAAAAGCTGTTCATTTGTCAAGATTTCGTGTTCGATAATATTGCAAACTGAACCTTCGCAGTAAAGAGCTTTGATACCTTTGTTAGAGTCTTTAAATCCTCGAATACTGGGGATATCCAGCCCTTGTTTAGCATAAATTCCCCCTTGGGAATCGCTGACAGCAACAACTTTGTAACCTGCTTTCCAGAGCAGTTCAGCTATTTCTGCACCTGCATTACCAAACCCTTGTACTGCGACAGTTGTATCTTGAGGATTTAGCTCAAATTTGGGTAGAATAGTTTGTACTACAAAAAAAGCACCCATTGCTGTAGCCGTATCTCTGCCCAAGCTGCCACCAATTGTCACTGGTTTACCAGTCACAACCGCCGGAGAAAGCTGCCGCTTAATAATATTGTATTGATCCATCATCCAACCCATAATCATGGGATTGGTGTAGACATCCGGCGCGGGAATATCTACATCGGGGCCGATGAAATCTGCGATCGCATCGACATATCCCCGGCTCAACCGTTCCAATTCCAGTTTGGACAATTCCTTGGGATTGAGAGTAATTCCGCCCTTTGCTCCTCCAAAGGGCAAGTTCAAAACTGCACATTTAAAAGTCATCCAAAATGCTAAGGATTGCACTTCATCAAGGGATACTCCCGGATGATAGCGCACTCCTCCTTTAGACGGGCCTCTGGTATTGTCGTAGCGCACCCGATAACCTTGAAAAATTCGCAGGGAACCGTCGTCCATCCGCACGGGAATCGATACAATTAAACTAGATTTGGGGTGTTTCAGCCTTTCAATCGTATCCTCGGAAAGGGACACATATTTTAAGGCTCGTTCTAATCGGCGGCTGGCATCGGCAAATAATGATTCAGACATAAGAAGTTAGTTGACTGTTGACTGTTGACTGTTAACTGTTGTCAGAAGAAGGCTTCGGGTGCTTAAGCTAATTTAATCACAATCCTGGTTGAATGCTGCCTCCTTTCTTCTGACAACAGTCAACTACTTTGTGTCGATCGACAATATCGCAGTGCCAAGCAGCGATTAAGCAGATACACTTACAATAGAGGGTGATATTTAAGCTCAAACCCCAATTTGAGTTCGCTCGCTCAAATCACAGCCAGCCATCAGGGGAATTAAATTCTGAAATAGCTCGATGCTTTAGCTGACGTTAGAAACTGAATTATTATTATTATGGTTGGACTCCTAGCCGCACTCTCTGCGTCTGCGGCAGGGGGTATGAGAATTGCCCTGCCCCTGCTGTTAATTGGTTTGTTGCGGATTGACAAACTTTGGTCGGAAATACCTCTATTATCGGGGGTTCCCCCCCAAGTGGCTATCACCATCTTGGTGAGTTGGTCGCTGTTAGAGTTATTTGCTTCTAAAACCTTTGTAGGACAACGGGTACTGCAAATTGTGCAAATTATTTTTAGCCCCATTGTAGGAGCAATTATGGGAATTGCGATCGCTCAGGTAAGTTCGATCGAGGAAATTATTGCTCACCCTTGGATGCTGTGGATAATTGGTATTGTCGGAGGTTTGTTGGCTTTAGTGCTGCAACTGGTACAAGCTGGATGGTTTTATCGGCTGCGGGGTTTGCCGATTTGGGTGATTTTCCTCCAAGATGTTCTGTGCATTTCCTTGGTTTTGTTTGCCTTTGACGCACCACGGCAGGGAGGGTTAGTTGCGATGACGCTGCTGTGGCTGGCAATTCGCAGTTCTAAAGAGTGGTATCGCTGGTACAAAAGTCAGGGAATACCGGGCGATAGGGGAAATCCCCGCCGCCACAAGCGCGATCCTGATTAGTTAGTGATGAGTTATTGGTGATTAGTAATATCGTTTACGGTTGTTTCGGAATGATTTAACCGCAGAGACCGCTGAGGGCGCTGAGGAAGAGAAGAGAGAGATGAATAATTCCGATCCCAACTGATTTTATATCATTAGTCATTTGTAACAACAGTCAACAGTCAACAGTCAACTGTCAACTGTCAACTGTCAATTTAAAGCAATCCGATCGAGTGTAGCGGGCCCTGACCCGTAATTAACTCCAGCAATAGTGCCACAAAACCAATCATCGCCACACGACCGTTCCAGACTTCCGCCCCCGTGGTCAAACCCCACTCCCACTGCTCTTGAGGGTACATTTTCACTGTCTTGGAAGGGCGTATAACATCAGAGAATTTAACGCTGGGAGATTCCATCGACTCGATGACTAAATCGGCCAAGGCTTCAATAAACACCGGATGAGTATTCAAGGCGGGGACTCGGTAGAAATTCTCAATCCCCGATTCTTCTGCTAATTCTCGATACTCCATGTCAATTTCTTGTAGAGTCTCGATGTGTTCGGAAACGAAACTAATCGGAACTACCAACAAATCTTGCACTCCATTTTCTGCCAATTCGGTAATGGCGTCTTCGGTGTAAGGCTTGAGCCATTCCACAGGGCCAACCCGACTTTGATAAGCTAGAGTGTGTTCGTTCGATCGATTCAAATGTTCCATAATCAGACGAGTGCAATCTTCAATCTCGCGCTGATAGGGGTCTCCAGCCTCTTCTACGTAGCTGAGGGGGACGCCGTGGGCGCTGAAAAAGATGTGAACTCGATCGGGATTCGGATTGTGGTCTAGTTGTTGGGCTATCAATTCCGACATTGCCTGAATGTAACCAGGCCGCTGATACCAAGAAGGAATCGCGGTATATTGTATATCCTTGAGGTCAGGATCTTTGCCCCACATTTCTTCTAGCTGCCGGAAGCTAGAACCGCTGGTGCTGATGGAAAATTGAGGATACAGCGGCAAGATTGTCAAATGTTCGATACGATCGCGCTTTATTTTGGCAATCGCCTCTTCAGTAAAAGGATGCCAGTAGCGCATCCCCACGTATACTCGAGCATCTTGTCCCTTTTCTTGCAAGAGTTCTTGCAGGGCTAGGGCTTGTTCCTCGGTAATTCGCCGCAAAGGAGAGCCGCCCCCGATTTGGCGGTAGTTTTCCTGGGATTTCTGAAAACGCAGGGTCGAAATCAACCAGGCGAGGGGTTTTTGCATCCACGGAAACGGAATGCGAATGATTTCCGGGTCAGCAAACAAGTTGAACAAGAAAGGACGGACATCCTCGATTTGATCTGGCCCGCCCAAGTTTAATAGCAATACTCCCACACGACCCATAGCGGTTACAGCTCTCCCATCGTCTCAGTTCTGTTACTTATTTTTATCATTTGACACTCCCGGGCCTAAAGGCGTGGGGATTCTTAATTCAGCGACTGACCTTTAAGCGCTATGTCCTTGCGGCAATTTTTAAACCTTTCAACCGTAGAAAATACCACCAATTGACGAGTTCAACTCACAGCAACCCCAGAGGGTCTGTCTCCAAAAGCGTACTAGGATATAGCCTAGAGTTCGGGTATGCCCTACCCTACTTAACAAATGAACCAAATATTTGTTTCCTGGTAAAGAGAATACGTTGATTCTCTAGCTGTTTTAAGAGTTTTCGCTGCTCTGTGTCCAACAGTTTGTGCCCAAAAGTGTGTCTTAACTGTTTCACTTGAGGCAAAGGAGTTTAACCTTGACTATCGTAGTATACCACAAGTGCCAGCAATTCCCTGATTTTTGGGAATGGATTTAAGAAATTAAAGCCGTGCTAGAAGGACGGGGTTTTAAACCCAATTTCCAGATAATATCTTAAGTCGATAGCAAGGTATACATAATTTTGACTATGGCAACACTTTTTAGAGATTTAAGTTATCGGTATCAGTGTCTCTAGGATTGCGATCGCGCGTCTGGCTGCTTTGAGCGTAGGCGGCAATCCTCGTTTGGGTGACAACGGGCAAGGAAAAATGTACCATCAGCCAATTATTATTTAGAAGCTTTTGCCGACTGTCAGTTTGACAGGAGTACGCAGCAGCGTTGCGATCCACGAAATGCAACGGGCGCAATTGCGACAAATCTTTCAGGAAGTATACCGCGCGATCGAATCCGGTGGTCTATTCATTTTGGTAGATTTTCATCGACCCACAAATCCGGTATTTTTGCCAGGGTTGGCTGTATTTTTGTGGTTGTTTGAGACTGAAACTGACTTGGGGAGTTTGTTGGCAGAGGTAGGATGGCGATCGTACAATTCCGAAGTAACTGCACAACCCAAACTTTATGCTGGCGCCAGCATTCAAGTAATCCAAGTTCAAAAGTCATTAGTCAGCAGTTATTAGTCATTAGTCAGCAGTCATTAGTCATTAGTAATGGACGCGCAAATTATTGACTAAATACTGCTGAATTCTTACTTTTAAAATGAAGAATGTCTACTCATCGCTAATCCTTCATGACTAATGACTAATGACTAATGACTACTAACTAATGACTAATGACTACTAACTAATGACTAATGACTAATGACTAATGACTAATGACTAATGACTAATGACTAATGACTAATGACTAATGACTAATGACTAAACAAACTTTTTCGCTTCTGCCAAAGCCGCCTCAAACTTGAGCAATACATCCTTTTCGGTGTGAATAGCTTTCTCTTGTTCCAGCAGCGGGCGGCCAAAGCGAAAAATGCCGTCCTGTTCTACGTGTTCGACATAAGGCAGCGTTTCTGGATGCGGCAAAAATTTTCTGCCTATGGTGTAAGGCGTGTGGAAAGAAAAGCTATAATCGGGAAACTTGTCGCTCTTGATTTCCAGGTAGTAAAGCGAGTAATAATCTTTGGTTTCGCAGTACACACATTCGCGGCACTTATTTACAAGTTTGCGGTTCTGATAGAAAAAATCCCACTTATCCCAAAAGTAGGCATCTTTCATCATTTCCTCGTGGTCGTCGCACAGTTCGAGATATAATTTGTCAGAATCCGCCGGACGGTAGAAGTAAAGCATGGCGTAGGGCATTTCAATCAGTAACTTGACTGCTTGATTTTTTCGCTGATACCATTCCTGCTGGTGAGCTTCGTAAATTTCCTTATATTTAATTGCTTTAAAGCTGTTGAGCTGATTTTCTTTTGCCCAGCGCGACGCCCAAACTGTCCAGTAAGCTAGCTGGAAGGTTGCTGAAATTTCCGCCGAACCTTGTTCTTTCCAGTCGGCTATGATTTTTTCCCAAGCTGAACTAAAAGCTAATCGCGATTGTTCGTTTTCTTCAGGCTTTTCTGTATTGATTGGGGTGGGTATTTGGTGATTATTTTTAATCAGCCCTTTGGGTTCTTGGCGCCAATTATTAATATCGGTTGGCGTTAGACTTAAGATGAATCTTCTGTCGTGAACGGGATATTCTAGATGGATTCCTGATTTGCGGAAAGAGCGGTATTCTAAAATAGGGAGTTTGTCTTGTTCAATCCACTGCTGGCGTTCTGCTGGCGAACACTTGAGTATTGTTTCTAATTCTACCGGATCGACGGCTAATTCACTTTTGAATGTCTCCCAAAATCTTTCTTGTTCGGCGGGATTTGCTTCCAGCAGGGATACAATTCGGTTGACGAGATGATCTGTTTTGTCTGGGCAATTTTCGGGAAGTCCTAAGAAGTCGAGGAGTTTGGTCTTGAGTATTCGTCTGGCTGAGATTAGCTCGGCTAACATGAGAAGCTCCAGTAGAGTCATGACTTGCGCCCTTGAACTGGCAAGATTTGCACAAGTCTTATATATCTTAATAGATTCTCCTGGGTTGTCGGCAATTGAAATGTCTGCGCGAGCGAAGCTATCCCCAACGTGCCTGCGAGCCCGTTGCGTTAGGGTATCGCCCAACCTCCGCCCCCTCCCTAAGCTAAAATACTCAAAGCTAGACCAAAACGCCGATCGACCTTTTGCCCTTTTTGGCTAAAATCGATAATTACGATCGCGCACCCACAAACTCACAGGCACAGCATGGCCTGTTTTGTCAACCTTTACTTCTACCAAAAAAGATTGTCGCTGCTTCCTTTGAGCTTCGCTAATATCCTGATTGACTTTTTCCCTTTCATCCTCTGGCATATAATAAGTTTCTAAGCCGTATTCCATCTGCCAACCGTTATATTTGCCCTTAATTGCGATTTGGTTGGCGGGCAAATTGGTGGGATTTTCCAGACTGACGCGGACGGGTTTCCAAGCTTGGGGGCGGCCGGGATTAGTCGCCGCTTTTGGCGCTTCTAAGATTACATAAAAACTGGTTTGTGGCTTGACATTGTATGTATTTTGTGGACAAGCAGCCCCAGGCGGACAAGATGTGTTTTCGGCAGGTAAATCTTTCCAGCCGGGGAGTTTTTGGAGATTTGTGCTAGCGGAAATATCATAGCTCAAAACTTGGTAATATCCGCGCAAAAAGTCGTAAGGGTCTACTGGTGCTGTTTGCAGGACAACTGTTTTCCCAGTAATAAAAGTGTAAACGGCGGTGGCGGGTACGGCGGCAATTAGTCCGATTTGCAAGAGTAAAGGAACCCACATTCGCCACGCGGGAAGGCGTTTTGCTTCCGGGGGAAGCAGAAACTGATTTGTTGTATCTGGATTTTTAACTAATAAGTCAATGTTGTTTGTGTTCATGTTATGTATGGGTTATATTGTTTACGGTGGTTTCGGAATGATTAAACCACTGAGACCGCAGAGGGCGCTGAGTGAGAGAAGAGAGAGATGAATAATTTCTATTCATCGGGGATTTTTGCGAAGTGGCGCTCGAACCACAAACCAGCAGCTATTACGCCTATTCCGCACAAAACAAATACAAAAGATTTGAGCAACAATCCTGTGTTATATTCAAAGACTCGGCTGATAATTTGTAGGGTGATTAATACCATGCCTCCCCAAAAAGTCCGGCGGTTTCCTAATGCTAAACCTTCTCGGATTAAGCCGACAGCGAGCAAAAATGATAAAACATTGAACAGAAAAGTTGCTAATTGAGGAAGGGGAGTAAAATTGAGGTGAATAAGCGGTATTAAGGCGCTGGCGAGGATTAAAATCCCCATCGCACTTGTAGTCAAATCCACTGCTTTTTGTCTTGGTCGCCGCAGTTCCAAACGTCCCAAACGCAGCCACTCAAACAGCGTGAAACCGCCCAAAACAGCCACATTTGCCAGCAAAACCCAATCCGACTCCGTTGGCGCAAAATTCGGCAAATCTTGCCACCACCAGTGGAAAGAAAGAACATAAAACACACCGGCGAGAAACAGCAGGGCTAAACTGCGGGCGGTAGGTTGAAACAGCTTGTTGCGTACCTTCGGCCAGATTGCATCGTCGTATCCCCACAGCAAAGCGGGCGGTAGGGCGCAAAAAATTGCTGTACCCCAGGTTAGATTTAAGCCTTGGACGATAGAAACTTGTAGGGAAAAAATTATCGCGATCGCACCTATGGCAAAAATAGCACGTGATCGACACCAATAAGCCAGCGGCACAAACATTATACTCGCTGCGATCGGCATTTGCCGCACCAAAACTTCCAGCCAAGAAAACTCGACTTTGGAAGACCAATCTAACACGGCCAGCCAATAGCCTAAACCGACTAAAAGTGCGGACAAAACGCCCAAGGAAGTCAACCGCAAACTGTAAGCCATTCCGAGCACGCCGATTCCCCAAGCAAGGAAAAGTCCGTAGGAAGAACCGCCAATATGGAACATTTGCGCCATCAATGCCATATTTGCTCCTAAAATCAGAGCCCCTAATAGCAACAATCCTTCACCTAGGAGTTTGTTTCGCCCTTTTGTTGCGGGCAGATTGGGATTGGAGTTTTGGCTTCGGGATGGGGGAATTCGCCACAGATAGAAACCTGCTGCATTGACTGCTACGAAAAGACTTAGCAGCAGCGCAACTCTCACTTCCCGCGACCAAACTTGCCAGTTTGCCGCTACAAAGGTGATGACTCCTATACCGAGGAGAATGCCGCCGAGACTGATGAGAATGCTGAGGAATCGGTTGCGGGAGGCGGTTTCGAGTGTGTTGAATTGGTAGCGTTCGGAAAGTTGTTGGTAGAATGAAGTGTCGATGAGTCCTTCTGCTTGCCAGAGTTTGGCTTGATCTCGCAACTCGCGCCGAAATTTATCTGAAATCATTTTTAATATTCCAGAGGATTTGAACTGTGATAGTTTTTAATATGTCACTTGTGGGTTGATTGTCGATGGAGGCTGGGACACCTGCTGAACTTGCACAGCAGATTTGATTGATCTCCTTCGGCTGTTGCAACCGTTTCTACATAAACAAATTCGCAGCAGAAAGAAACGAATAAATCAAGGAATGTAATATTATGGTACAAGCTCAATCTAAAAAATTAACTTTTGACGAGTACCTTAATTACTCAAATGATACGGGCCAACGCTATGAGTTGATTGATGGGGAGTTAATAGCTTTGCCACCAGAATCTGAACCTAATAATTTCATTGCTAACTATCTATTTTTCTATTTTGCTAGCAGCGGGCTAGTGCCACTCAGGCTGATTAAAACGCACAATTGCGAGGTTCAAGTTGCTGTTTTGCGATCGGGAGATGCGGCCAACCGCTACCCCGATTTGATAATTCTGGAACCTGAACACATTCCGCTGACAGCAACCAGGCTAACTATCACTTTCGATATGCTGCCTCCTCGGTTTGTTGTGGAGGTAGTGAGTCCGGGTAGAGTGGGCAGGGATCGGGATTACGATCGCAAACGAGCTCAGTACGCAGCGCGGGGCATCGCAGAGTATTGGGTTATCGATCCAATAGAAGAAGTGGTGACGGTTTTCCGGCTTGAAAATGGGCAATATGTTGAGGTTGGGGTGTTTCGGGATGGAGAGGCGATCGTATCTCCGATGTTTCCACAGCTAAGTTTGACGGTTCAACAGATTTTGAGTGGAGTGGTTTAAGGGCGGATCAATAGCTAATTGGTTAGCATTCATCTAACCACCTACCGATTAGTGAAAATCTCCACTCTCAACCTGATTAAGGCCATGTTTCAATCCCTGATAGGGATTTAGGTTGATTGCAACCTGTAAGTTTCGCTAACAGTCACACCATTTTTAGATAGTGACGTGAGAATATCATCAACCTTACTTTGCTAAATAAATCTAGGCGGGGATACTCACAATTCCCCGCCTAGGACTCGAAACTGTTACGGCGACGTTGAAGGGTGAGATTAAATATCTCAAACTACGATTAAGAATAATGGTATGTTACCGCTTAGTGCTAAAATAATAAAACATTTCCCTGAACTATATGAATACTACTTACCCAGTGATTTTGTATCCGCTTTCTATTCAAAAAGCTTTGGCAAGCTTACCTCCACTACCCGAACAACCTAAAATTTTACCTGAACCAATACTTCAAACACTACCTAAACCAGAAGAACCCGAAGTTTTTATTGAGTTACTTCCTAAGAAGTTACAAATAATTACATTATTTCTTTCTGAACTAGGAGTATCTATAATCAGTGCCTTTATTAGTAGCGTTAGTAATAACATTGGAGCCGGAGGGGTCTTTTTTATAATGTTAACATTAGGAGTGGTTTGGTTTGGTTATAACCAAGTTGAAAGCTATCCTATCAGACTTAGCCAATATCGAGAAAAACTAACAGCTTACCAGGAAAAACAGAATAGTTATTCTAAAATTATTAAAAAATGGGAACAATCCCGACATCAAGATAAAATTAAACATAAAAAGTTGCTTGCTGAATGGGAACATCAAAAGCAAAAATTAGAAAAAATCTACCAGCAGGAAATTGAAATTTTACAAACTCCCCAAAAAGTTAATGATTGGAAAATGAAGGCTTGTCAACAAGCGTTTTTATCACTTAACCCCCAAAAGTTTAATATAGAATCAGCCGAAGACAAAAGAGGATTTGCAGAATACCCTCACAATTCTCAATTTCCTAAACTGCTCAGAAAATATTTTAATGATGATAAAATATTCATCTTAAAGATGGTAGTAGATTACACACCAGATTTTGCCTACGTTGACCATGAAAACAACCGAATTTCAATAGATATTGAAATAGATGAACCATACACACCACGCCAATATCCTAACAATTCTCCGTTGAAAACAAATCATTGTATAGGTCAAGACGATAACCGTAATTATTTTTTTCAAGAGCGTGACTGGTATGTAATTCGTTTTAGCGAAAGGCAAATACTAATTCACCCTGAAAGTTGTTGCAAAGTGATAGCTCAACAGATTTGCAAATTTACAGGTGACGATGCACTTTTAAGAGAATTTGATAACATTCCTGACTTACAGCCAGAACCATTGTGGACAAAAAATGATGCCATCAATAAAGCTAACAGGAGAGAGAGATTAAATTATAGTGTCGGAAGAATAGCTCAATCAATGTTAGAAAGAAACAAGGACAATAGAAATTTCTCACAAATAAGATCCAAGGAACCTCCCATACCTGCTAATGTGTTGATGTCGGAGATGATTAATGAAGGAAGCCTCACATTAAATGACATGAAGTCCCTGTTAACACTAAGACAGAAGATGAAAAACGAAACGTTAAAAAGAGCTAAAAGGGAAGAAAATAAAAGCAAAGGAGATGGGAATAATATCAATTCTTAACCTTTTATAGATTCTATAAGATTAAAGTTGTGATTGTGGTTGCCAAACCCAATTTTCATTTCCAAATCCTAAACCTGATACTTTAGGAATGAAAAGTTTTGGTGCTAATACAGTAGGAATAGAAACAGAATATTCACCCTCATTGTCATTTATCTCTTTTTTGTAATACTCGTAAAGTAAACACATTAAAGCAGCTACAGAATTTAAGGTGTTAGAGAGATTTGCTAAGTGATAATTAGAATTGTTATCATTCGATCGTCCATGTTTTAAGGTATTATGATCTGTCCACCATTGAGGAGAATTATTAGGTATATTCCACTTATACCAAGGTTTTAAATCTAAATTGTAAGCTGGGCAAGAAATAATTTGGTTTGATAATGTTCTATAATCTGAATTCATTATAATATCTCGTAGCTGTTTAATATTCACTCTTGGATTTGTTGACAAATTTATTCTTGTTGCAAGAATCTTAAGTATATTTTCACATTCAGCACAAGAGATGAAAAAAATTCTAAGTAATTCAGTAGAAAAAGTATTACCATTATTCACAATATTTACATCATCAACACCACTAAATTCAATAAAACGTGACGTAGTAATCAAGTCTGTTTCCAAACTTAAAAAATATTGCCAGTAATGATAATTAGTCATTGCTTGTCTCCATAAAACAATTTATTATGCTGATTATAAGCTGTGGAGTATTTAAACCATTAACGATCCAGGTAAGGTGCATCAGCTAGAACACTGATTATACATGGGAAACACTTATTGAAGCGCTCGCACCCTACTATTTTCCTTTAAATGTCGAACAGCTTAATGCGTTTCGCTTTGGATGTCAATGTGACCGCTCGCAACCTTCTGAACCGCTCCGATCGTACCAACACTGCCACCCAATCCAGTTAAAAAAAAGCCGTAGGTTGTAACGTGCGAGTGTGACGCAAAAAAGCTAGACCGCCACCACTAGACCGCCACCGCTCCGACCTCTAAAAACTAATGACTGATATCTAATGACTAAGCCGTGCAGTCGTGCCAACCGCTCCGACCGTGCAGCCGTGCCTGTGGTGCTGTTGTAGCCGTGCCAGCCTCGGTAGACGTGTAATCAACCCCAAAACCCTCTACACCCCGCTAGATGGCTGCATTTTGCCACCTTGCCAGCGGTGCGAGTGCGAGTGTCAGTCGATCGCCCTGTTGCCTCGGAGTCATCCGATCGCCCTGTTGAATCTGGCAATTTGAAGGGGTAACGACAGACTAAAAAAATTACCCCCTGAAAAAAACACCTATCCACAGGCGCAAATCTCAACTATCAACCCGATTCAAATTCCAGTCGTAAGGCAAAAAAACGATCGCCCATCCATCACCCACAGCCACCTCCGGCCCCAAATAACCGCCCACATACTCAGCCACCGAACCCGCCGCCTTTACAAAATCCTCGCCGTACCACTTAAAAATTTGGCTCAAATAAAGCGTCTTTTTCTCGGCATCATATCGCACCTTATCAGGATTGTGAATAAAACGGCTGGCATCCGCTTCTAGTTGAGTCCGTACCGACTCCGGGAAATAAGCCCCCCGGCGCAGCAGCGGGCACCCGACTGAAGCGCAAACTAATGCAAAATGGATGCGCGGTTCCGCAAATTCCGGCCGCAAAATTGCGTGTTCGATTTGATTGAGACTGTACTTTTTGCCGCCAATAATCGTATTTGAACGAGTGAAAAAATCCAAAAAACTCAGCCAGTTGGGAATTCCCAAAATTTTGGGACGGATGGACGCGATCGGATATACTTCCAGAACTTGAGAAATTGCGATCGCATTATACGCATTCAGCCACAACGCCAGCCGCGCATCCGCATCAGTACCATCCGCCAAATCCACATCGGCCAAACTTTCCAGCCACCCCCTCAAAACATCCGCCCCCTCAGCTTTCCAGCGCCGATAATTGACGCGGCCCAAATCGTCAACGTAGCGTTGCAGCAACTCGTCCCAAATCGTAAAGTCGATCGTACCGATCATTTATTACTATCCCTAATCTAAGGCGGGCATTGCTTTAGCTTCTGCTTCTATTTAATACTACCCTCAACCCAAATAACACCTGCAACGGTAGCATTTTTTAGATTAACCCCCTCAAACGGGCTCTGGATTAAATTAGCTTGAGTAAAATTAGCGCCTTGTAAATTAGCTTGCCGCCAAGAAGCCCCGCTCAAATTTGCCCCGGATAAATTAGCTTCCCTAAAATTTGATCCTCTCAAATCTGCCCCTGGCAAATTCGCATTTGCTAAACTCGCGTACCGCAGGCGAATGCCGCTCAAATCGCCGCCCGGACACTGGTTAGTTTACCGCAACTAATTGATTTGCTGCGGGTTAAGTGCAATCACTGGTGTAGCCAACCCGAAAATCATTCCCCATGAAACTGCTCCCAAAGTTACAGATTTCCTGCTCTTTACATTCTACAATCTTAAAAGATTCTTAATTTCAATTTCAACGGGGATCGGTTTCTTCCGGCACAACACCCCTCCCACTTTGAGCTGCAATTTTTTAAATTCCCCTTACCTCCATAACACACTATGACGGATCGAACCAACTTTTTCGATAAACTGTTAGCGGCTGTTGAAAGCAATCAAAGTTTGCTTTATTTAGCCCTCGACCCCGACCCGGAAACCTTGCCCGCCCTAGTTTCCATGACTGGGGAAGAGACTCAAACTTTTGTAACTGATTTGTTGTCAAAGCTAAAAAGTGCGATCGACCAAACAGCCGATTTAATCTGTGCCTGCAAAATCACCCTCGGTTTTTACCAATCTCTCGGTATTCCCGGTTGGGCATTGCTGCAAGAAATTTTAACAATTATTCCCCCTCACCTGCCAGTAATTTTAGATGCCAAACACTGCGATTTAAATACCAGCACAGTGTTTGCCAAAATTGTATTTCAAGACTGGCGAGTTGACGCTATTACTTTAAGTCCCTATCCCGGATTCGACCAAGTAGCGCCATTTTTGTTATACGCTGGAAAAACTGTTTTTGTCCTCTGTGCCACCGCCAACCCGTCAGCGGCGGCTGTTCAAGAATACCCGACGCCAAACAACCCTTTTTACTTGCAATTAGTCCGACTCTCTCAAACTTGGGGAACTCCCGAAAAAGTCGGTTTAGAAGTAGGAGTATTGCCGGATATGTTAGCCCGCATCCGCAAAGAGGCTCCTGAACGCCTAATTTTAGTCGAAGGAGACATCGCCGAAGAAAATGACCTCACAGAAGAAAACGACCTCGCACAACTGCTGGCCGCCGGTTTAAGCAAGAATGGTGAAGATTTATTGCTGCCAGTCCCCCCGAGTTTATTAGCGGGGAAAGAGCCGCGCCGAGAAATTGAGAAATTGCGGGATAGTATTAATAAACAGAGGCTGCGGGCGATCGAAGGTAGTCCCACTTGCGAATTGTGGCTGCCCGATGTTTGCTTTTTGCAACAGGAACCTCACCGCGATTTAATCTTGCAACTTTATGACATCGGCTGCGTAGTTTTTGGCGACCACGTACAAGCATCCGGCGCCGTATTTCCATATTACATCGACTTGCGGAAAATTATCTCAATTCCGCAGATTTTCCATCAAATTGTCAGCGCTTATGCAGACATTCTCAAGAATTTAAAATTCGATCGCATTGCGGGAATTCCCTACGGTTCTTTACCCACTGCAACTGGTTTAGCCTTGCGGATGGAACGCCCGATGATTTTCCCGCGCAAGGAGGTGAAAACTTACGGTGCGGGCAAATTAATTGAGGGGCATTTTCAGGCAGGAGAAACGATTGTCGTAGTCGATGATATTTTGATTAGTGGCAAAAGCGTGATGGAAGGCGCGGCTAAGTTAAAATCTGCTGGGTTGAATGTGGAAGATATCGTGGTATTAATCGACCACGAACAGGGAGTCAAAGATAAGATGCAGGCCAACGGTTATCGCGCCCATTCTGTGTTAGCGCTTTCGGAAATAGCTCAAACTTTGTATCAAGCAAATCGCATCGATACCGAGCAATTCCATCTTTTGACTGCGGAACATTAAACCCCAATTCCTGTAGGGGCGGGTTTGGCTAGTTACCAGGCTCTGCCGGGGAACGAGTAAGAACTATAGCGTCGGTACAGTATTAGAAGTTGACAAAAAAAGAGATATATGAATCTACCCCGTCAAGGAATTCAACTCTATGCC
>NZ_JAUBRA010000084.1:0-25973 GCF_036701555.1 Microcoleus sp. Pol10D4 | reverse complement strand
ATTTAACAAGCTCCTAAATTCACTTATCATGCTTTCCTACTTTTGTCAAGTTCTAATACTGTACCTACGCCCTAGGGATCGATCGCACGCCATCGACCTCCTGATTAATAATTTTTGCCATAAAAAAACCTCAAACTATTGTCTAGCAATATTTTGAGGCTTTTAAGGCGCGGTGCTACCACTGAAATAACTATCTATTCTCAACAGAGAATGATTGTTGACTCCCAGCTTGCTCCGACGCAATATACAAGATAGCTAAAAATTTAGCTCGGGTGGTTTAGTAGCGACGAGAATTGCCACCGCGATCGTTGTTGCCCCAGTTACCACCACCAGAATTGGAACCACGTTCTTCACGGGGTTTTGCTTTGTTGACTTTAAGGTCGCGACCCATCCACTCAGCACCGTCAAGAGCCTCAATGGCTGCGGCTTCTTCGGCTTCGGTAGACATTTCTACAAAAGCGAAGCCCCGCATCCGACCTGTTTCCCGGTCAGCAGGCAACTGAACGCGCTTTACTGTACCGTACTCTCCAAAAGTTTGGTTGAGGTGCTCCTGCGTTACTTCGTAGGATAAATTGCCGACATAGATTGACATTGAACATTCTCCAGAATCAGAGGGTGTAGAGATTTAAATCCGGAGGAACGCCGATAGAACGAACTGTACTGCCGAAAATAAAGCCTTGTAAAACAATTATAGCACCTATGGGTGCAAACTGCAATTGTCTGACTCGATTAATTAAAAAGAAGGCAGAAGGCTTTCGCCAGAAGACGTTCTCCCGAAGGAAAAACCCCCCCCATGTTGATCGCCCGCGGCTTCCCGCTGGTTCTTCGGTGATTTTTGACATTCCCCTGCTTGAAGGCGAGGGGATTCTTGGTTCTGCGACATACCTTAAAACTTATCTATCCTTGCGGCAGTGTTTAAACCAGGTATCCGTTCAAAAGAACCAAATATCGAGCTTAATTTAGATAGCCGAGCGAGGGTTTGTCTCCCCAAGCTTTCGAGAATTGCTTCTCTTGTTTCTGTGTGCCCCACAGTACATTTTAGAAATAAAAAGTTTAGTCTCTGATTTTGGCTTACATTAGTTAGCCCAGCTATGTTTTTCGTGGTTTTCGCCACCCACTAACCATTATTGTTTTCCCACCAGTCGTTTGAGGGTGGTGTCTCATGTGTATCGGCGGTTATTCTACCTGTAGTATAGTTATTGCGCTCTACAATGAACACAATGCAAGAAAGTTCAAGAAAACACTTAACAAAAGTTGATAATTAATTAAAGCCGTCCTAGAAGGACGGGGCTTTAGACCCAATTTCTTGGTAACATCCCCTAGTTGGACGGCTGCTCAAGAAGTGACGGCGAGGGTGGATTTTGCCCAATTAAATTCCTCAACTTCTGCGGCAGTTTCTGCCCCAACCAGCACCAACTGCACCGCACAAGCTTTTAACTCGGGCTGTTTGGAATCTGGACAGCTTGCAGCATGAGTCAGGGCATTGGCTTCAGCCACTTCTGCCCACAGAGAACCCCAGTGCATCGGTACAAATAGCGTACCTGGGGCGATCGCCTTTGTGACTTTGGCCGGAAACTGCGCCTTGCCGCGGCGCGATCGAACTTCCAGCAAATCCCCCTCCTTAATCTGCAATTTGGCAGCATCGCGGGGATGAATTTCCAAAAACGGATCGGGGTGCAATTGATTAATTTTTTCTGTTCTACCCGTCCGCGTCATCGTGTGCCAGTGTCCGTAAACTCTCCCTGTCGTCAACACAAACGGATAATTCGGATCGGGAGGTTCTGCCAGTCCCCGCGAGTGATAGGCCGAAAATCTCGCCCGTGCGTCAGGAGTGTGAAAACGCCTGTCAGTATACAGCCGTTTCGCTTCGTTCGCTGGATGCACAGGCTCGTTTTCCCGGCAAGGCCACTGCTGCGGCCCTTCTTGGCGGATGTATTCGTGGCTGAGGCCAGTCATGTCGCAAGGCTGGCCCCGCGTCAACTGCACGTACTCTTTAAAAACCTCCGCACTGTTCTCGAAAGCAAAGTGTTCAGCAAAACCCAACCGCCGTCCCACTTCGGCGAAAATTCTCCAGTCGTCACGGGCTTCCCCGGAGGGAGTGTCGAAACCGGGACAAAAGGTAACGCGGCGTTCGGAATTCGTCATTACTCCGGTTTTTTCGCTCCACTGCGTTGCCGGCAGCAGGATGTGAGCGTAGGCGGAGGTTTCAGTGGGATAGTAAGCTTCTTGATAAATAGTAAAGGGCGATCGCAGCAAAGCGGCTTTAGTACGTTCCAAATCCGGCATACTCACCACCGGATTAGTAGCTGCAATCCACAGCAACTCGACTTCGCCCGTTTCCAAACCGGTGATCATATCCCAAGCTGTGCGGCCTGGATTCGGGGAAATACTTCCCGGTGCGATTCCCCAAAACTCCTCGACTTGGGTTCTGTGTTCAGCATTTTTCACAAAGCGGTAGCCTGGGAGCAAGTGAGACAGTCCTCCGACTTCCCGCCCTCCCATCGCGTTTGGCTGGCCGGTGAGGGAAAACGGGCCACTTCCCGGTTTGCCAATTTGACCGGTCATCAAGTGCAAATTAATCAGCGATCGCACCTTTGCCGTACCTTCCGACGACTGGTTCATTCCCATCGACCACAGAGACAAAACGCGCTCCGACTGTTCCCAGTAGTTTGCCGCCGTTTCTAACTCGCTGACAGTAATGCCGCAGCGCGAGGCTACAAACTCCGGCGTGTAGCTGCTAATAACCTCAGCAAAAGCTAAAAAATCCGCCGTGCATTCTTCAATAAACTCAGAATCTATTGCTTGCCTGCTTAACAGCAAATATGCAATTCCGTTAAGCAAATCTATATCGGTACCCGGTTTAATTGCTAAGTGCAAATCCGCCGCTTCAGCAGTCGGAGTCCGCCTTGGATCTACCACAATCATCTTGACATGGGGATGCTTTTTGTGGTATTTTGCTAATCGATTAAATACAATCGGATGGCATTCTGCTGTATTGCTACCGATAATAAAAGCGCAATCAGTTAATTCTAAATCGTCGTAACAGCAAGGTGGCCCGTCCGATCCAAAGCTTTGAACGTATCCAGAGACTGCTGAAGACATACACAAGCGAGAATTAGCATCAAAATTATTAGTACCCAGACAACCTTTCATCAGTTTCTGGGCAATATAATAATCTTCTGTTGCGAATTGACCCGAACCGTAAACGCACAAAGCATCGGGGCCGGTGGTGCTGCGAATTGTTTGGATGCGATTAACAATTGCATCTAGAGCTTCGTCCCAGCTAGCGCGGCGGAACGGTTGGTCGAGAGTATCTCGCATCATCGGATACAGTAGCCGATCGCTCCGAATCGACTCTGCTACGGTTGCTCCCTTAATACAAACCATGCCCTGACTCGATGGGTGATTGCGATCGCCCCGCACTTTCCAACTTTGTTTTTTGTCGGGAACAACTTCTAGACCGCAACCTACACCGCAGTATGGGCAAAGAGTTTTTATAGTTTCCATCTGGTGATTTTAGATGCTAATTTTTGAAAGCTAATGGGTAATTGGTAATTCGTCATTATAGTCGGAACTGAGGGTTCCTGCAAATAATGTTTTAATCATTACTAACTTACCGCAAAAATGCTTCACAGCAACGGACAATACCCTGACTTAAAATAAACCGCTATCTTACTCAAACTCGCGAGCCATCTGGTTTTTACTCAGTGGATCGCGGCTCCTAAATCCCTCTTAAACAGAGGTACTCCAGCCCTAAATCTTGTCACCCCCACCTAGGGGAGCGAGGAAGAATTTTTGCAGGACTCAAATAGCGGGCAGGTCTTACTTTTGACCGGGTTGTTAATACCAATCTGAGATTTAGTGCGGGAGTATTATGTCGCCTACTTCTCTGTTTTAACTTCTAATACGCCGCCGTTGCTGGGGCTAAAAGTTACTTGGAATTCAGCAGTTTTTTCAGCAGCGCCTGCTGCGGCACCGGCAGGAGTTTGCAAAACCGGCAGAGGAGTTTCTTTGACGAAATCTTTAGCTGCTTTATTTGTGGGATCGAACTGTAGGATATCGCCGTTTTGTTTTACTTTGACCCGATAAGTCAAGCTTTCGGTAAATGTCGGAGTTGTTCTCCATTTTTGGTCGATTTGTGCATACAACTGCTTTCCGATCGCATCGAGTTGGGCTTGGTCAGAAATCTCTGATGTGACAGTGGTTGCTGCATTGGGCGCGGCGCTGTTAGCGACAGCGATGGGTGCAGGGCTAGCAGCAGCGATGGGTGCAGGGCTAGCAGCAGCGATGGGTGCAGGGCTGGCATTCGGTGCAGGACTGGCAGCAGCAGCGATGGGTGCAGGGCTAGCAACAGCGATGGGTGCGATCGAACTTGCTGCGATTTGCGGGCTGGGGGGAGAACTCACAACCGCCCCGGCATTCGGCGCCTGCGGTGCAGTTTCTGCTAGTTTCGCTTGCTTTAGCTGGCTGGAAACAACAGACATATTGACGGCAGCTAAAGTAAACATTGCTACGAACCACGAGACTGCCAGGATGCCGCGTTTGATCGACGAGGCTTCTGGGGGTTCCGCAGTATGATGCACAAAAGGTGCAGGTGCAAGAGGCCTGTCAGCAACCGCAGGCTTTTTGCTAGCAGGTAATGGCATCGGTAGCGCGACGGCTTCTGTCTCCGAGTCCGTTTCTTCACCTTCTTCGTGGTGGGCGTAGCGAGAAAACAGAAACTCCAAAGCAAAGTTGCGAAGTTCGTAATATTTCGGGTCTTCCATAATCCGCGCCCGGTTGCGGGGACGGCTGAACGGAACGTGCATATCTTCGCCGATGGAAGCAGCAGGCCCGTTGGTCATCATCACGATGCGATCGGCCAAAAACAAAGCCTCATCAATATCGTGAGTAATCATAATGACGGTAATTTTTTCCTTCCGCCAAATTTTCAGCAATTCTTCCTGCAACTCTTCGCGGGTAATCGGGTCTAGAGCTCCGAAAGGTTCGTCCAAGATCAACAGTTTGGGGCGAGTTGCCAGAGCTCTGGCGATCGCCACCCGCTGTTTCATCCCCCCGGACAATTGGCCCGGTCTTTTGTTACAAGCTTCGGTCAGCCCCACTAATTCCAAGTGTTCCTGGACGATCGTATTGTGTTCGTCTGCGGACTTTTCCGGGTAAACATTTTCAACGCCGAGGTGAATATTTTCTGTAGCAGTCAGCCACGGTAGCAGGGAGTAGTTTTGAAACACCACCATGCGATCGGGGCCTGGTTCAGTAATCTGCGAACCTTGCAGGGCCACTTCTCCGTTTGTCGGCCCGTTGAATCCCGCGATCATATTCAGCAAAGTTGATTTGCCGCAGCCAGAGTGACCGATCAAACAAATAAATTCGCCTTCATTAATAGTCAGGTTTACACCGTCGAGAACGACGTAAGGGCCTTTAGGAGTTTCGTAGACTTTCGATACGTCTTTAATTGTAAGAAAGTCTGGCTTAGGCGTTTGAATTTTGGTTGTTTGGGGGGTTTTTAGAGTTTGCATATTTTCAGGATTTGGATTTTGGGTTGAGGAATTAGACATGACGACAGCTTTCGATTGATAATTTGAAATTATGGAGTTAGGAAAGGGGAAATGTGGAGTCTTGTTTCCTGATTTCTTGCTCCTGATTCCCTCTTCCTATTGGCTGGCTATGCTAGCAGTTTGATGGAACACTGACTGCCTATTTGTTCAATTAAGATTTCTTCAATGCGGACGCCACGCTTGATTTTGACATTTTGAAGATAGTGGATTGGGTCGTCGAGATTAAACACAGTGCCGTCAAATAGCTCGATCGTCCGGCGATCTCTGGCAATATCCGGCAAACCCAATTCGCGCACTGCTTGACCGAAAACATCGGGCCGCAAAACTCGATCGACCACTTCCACCCAGTTTTTCGGGAACGGGATCAGCCCCCAGCGAGCCATCTGCGCCATCACCCACACCATTTCTAGGCGGTCTGGACAATTGGTTTTGTCAACGTAGAACTGGTTGAAACTGTAGAGCATTTCTGGTTCTGCCTCTGTACCGGAGTTGTACGGGTCGAGGAACCCCGGACGGATGTCTTTGGGATCGGCGCCGATGTATTGTTCTTGGCTAATCAATCCTAGGATTTCTTCGCGGTTGCGGCGGTCGTCGCAGTAGTCGCAGGCTTCCAGAAGCGCTTTGACTAGGGCGAGGTGGGTTTGAGGATATTTCTGAGCCCAATCTTCGGTAACACCGAGAACTTTTTCGATGTGTCCGGGCAGAATATCGAGGGAACGGGCCATGACAAAACCCGTGCCACTGTTGACTGCGTGGGAGTTCCAGGGGTCGCCTGAGCAGTAGCCGTCAATGTTGCCTGCTTTTAAATTCGATACCATCTGCGGGGGCGGAATCACGGTCAAGCCCACGTCGAGGTCGGGGTCGATGCCGCCAGCAGCCAGCCAGTAGCGGAACAGCAGATTGTGCATGGAGGCCGAGTGTACCGTGCCCAAGGTGTGAACTTTATCTGGAGTCTTAGCGATCGCAGCTTTGAAATCCTCTAACGTCCTAATGCCTTGTCTGTAAAGGTGTTTGCTGAAAACAATCGAATTGCCGTTGCGAGAGAGCGTCATGGCGCTACAGACGGGTACAGGGGCTTGACCGTCCATGCCCAACAGCATGGCGATCGGCATTCCTGCAACCATTTGCGCTGCGTCCAGCCGTCCTTCGGCGACTCCTTGGGCGATCGCTTTCCAGCTAGGTTCGCGGCTGAGAGTAACTTCTTCCAAGCCGTGGGCTTTAAAAAATCCTTTTTCTTTAGCTACTACTAAGGGGGCGCAGTCGGTGAGGGGAATAAAGCCGATGTCCAGGTTGATTTTTTCCAAGCCGTTGCGGGCGATGACAGCGGGTTGTTGTTTGGCCCGGCGCTGTTTGACCCGCTTTTGCTGGTTGAGGAAGTAAACCATTTCGTTACGCAGCGCGTAGTAACTCGGATGGTTGACAACTTCCATGCGCTTGCGGGGGCGGGGAATGTTCACTTCGAGGATTTGCCCGATTTGGGCTTCCGGGCCGTTGGTGAGCATCACAATGCGATCGCTCAGTAATAAAGCTTCGTCCACGTCGTGAGTTACCATCACGCTGGTGACTTTACTTTCTTCGCAAATTTTCATCAACTGGTCTTGCAAACCGCCGCGAGTTAAAGCATCTAGGGCGCCGAAGGGTTCGTCTAGCAACAGCAATTTCGGGCGAATTGCCAGGGCGCGGGCGATCGCAACTCTTTGTTTCATCCCCCCAGAAATTTCGCCTGGACGTTTGTCGGCGGCGTGTCCGAGTCCGACCAATTTAATGTGGTGTTCGATCACCAACTCGCGATCTTCTTGAGAGTTACCGCTGTAAATTTCATTGACTGCTAGAGCGATATTTTCGCGCACCGTTAGCCAAGGTAGCAGCGAGTAATTTTGAAACACCACCATTCTATCCGGGCCTGGATCGCGGACTTCGCGCCCTTCTAAAGTAATCCCGCCCTGACTTGCTTTGTCGAGACCGGCGATGATATTTAGCAGTGTAGATTTGCCGCAGCCCGAGTGGCCGATTAAGGTGATGAATTCTCCTTTTTTAATTTTCAGTTCGATATTTTTAAGAGCGATGTATTGCTCTCCATTGGGCAAGTTAAATACGCGGTCAACGTGGTCTACTTCAACAAATACTGACATGGTAATTTTAGGTTAGTTTGTAATTTGTATGATGCTGATTATTAATTGGGCATTGGGCATTGGGCATTGGGCATTAATTTACAACTCATTTCTACCAGTTTGTAGTTGGCAACCATTCCCCATTCGCCATGCCCGATGCCCGATGCCCGATGCCCAAATCCTATTTCTGTTCTTCGGGAACAACTTTGGAAGCGATGAAACCAACGATTCTGTCTAAAATCAAACCGACGATTCCTACATAAAGCACTGCTATAATCACTGCACTGAGTCGAGAACTGTTGTAAGCGTCCCAGATGAAGAAGCCGATGCCGACGCCGCCGACTAACATTTCCGCAGCTACGATCGCCAGCCAAGACAAACCGATCCCAATTCTCAAGCCAGTGAAGATGTAAGGAACAGAAGAAGGAAGCAGGATTTTCCAGAAGTATTTTTGGTTGGGGAGGCGCAAGACGCGGGCGACGTTTCTGTAGTCTTGGGGTATTTGTTGAACGCCTACTGTGGTGTTAATTAGAATCGGCCAAATTGCTGTAATTAAAATTACGAAGAGTGCAGAAACTTCGTTAGCTTTCACCCCCATGCCTTCAAAGGGATTGAACTGTTGAAATACAGCCAGGGCGATCGGCAGCCAAGCTAGGGGCGGGATAGTTCTGAATACTTGAAACAGCGGATCTAAAGCATCGAACATTAGGGAGTTTGTGCCGATCAGGATTCCTAAACTGATGCCAAGAACTGTTGCCAAAGTAAAGCCGATCGCCACCCGCTGCAAGCTAGCCAAAATTTGCCAGAACAAGCCTTTGTCTGTACCGCCGTTGTCGAAGAAAGGATTGATAATCAGATTCCAGCTTTCTTGGACAGTTTTGATGGGTCCCGGCAAGCTCGACTCTGGACTGTTGCAGAGGATTTGCCAGATTATGAGCAGAACTGCAATTGCTACCAGCGGGCGGATGATTTTTCTGCGGTTTTTTTGAACCTGATCCAGAACGAAATTTACTGGATTTTTGCTTTTAGTAACAGCGAGGTTTGTTGCCATTTTTGTTTGTGCCGTATTGTGAATAATCGATTATTTCTAGATACTTTGAACAGAGTTCAACAGGTTTGGTTTGTGGAACGAACTATCCGTTCCACTCTGTCCAACACCATCACTTTTAGAGGTTTGTCAACTATCAGCATTCAACAGTTAGCATTCAACAGTCAACTGTTCACTAATTATGCTTTTTTGATTGCCAGACTCTTCAGATATTCTTCTGGTTTTTCTGGGTCAAACTTCACACCGTCAAAGAAGGTTTCGACACCGCGAGAAGTGGTAGTAGGAATTTGGGCGGCGGGGACGCCAAGTGTTGTCGCTGCTGCTTTCCAAATATCTTCGCGGTTAACTTTATCAACCGTGGCTTTGATGTCGGTAGTTGCCGGGATATAACCCCAGCGAATATTTTCAGCGACAAACCAAGCATCGTGACTCTTGTAGGGATAAGAAGCATTATCAGCCCAGAATTTCATCGCCACAGGGCTGGCGGCTTCAATGCGGCCGGTACCGTAGTCAATTTGAGCTTTAGAGCGACCGATAATATCTGCTACGGGAACTTTTAACCACCTATCTTGAGAGATGATTTGGCACATTTCATCGTGATTTTCTGGCTTGTCGCACCACTGCTGGGCTTCCAGTACGGCCATTGTAAGTGCTTTGGCAGCTTTGGGGTTTTTGTCAACCCAATCTTTTCTTAAACCTAAAGCTTTTTCAGGATGATCTTTCCACATTTCTCCAGTGATTAAGGCGGTGTATCCTACCTTTTGACTAACTAGCTGAGCATTCCAAGGTTCGCCTACGCAAAAGGCTTCCATGCTGCCAGATTTCATGTTCGCTACCATTTGGGGCGGCGGTATGGGAATCACGGAAACATCTGTATCTGGATTAATACCGCCGGCTGCTAGCCAGTAGCGCAGCCACAAGTCGTGGGTGCCGCCGGGAAAAGTCATAGCAACAGGAAGGTTTTGGTTGCCAAAAGCTGCTTTCAGGGGTGCGCTGTCTGTACCTACTTTTAAATCTTGGTATTTTTTGCTGAGCGAAATTGCCTGACCGTTAGTATTTAACCGGGCGAGAATGTACATCGGCACTGGCTGATTGCCTTTGGTAACAGTGCCTAATGTCATTTGGTAAGGCATCGGGGATAAAATGTGGGCGCCGTCAATGCCGCCTTTGTCGGAACCGAGTTCTAAGTTGTCGCGAGTAACTGGCCAAGATGCTTGTTTGGTAACTTGTACGTCTTTCATGCCGTACTTGGCAAATAACCCTTTTTCTTGGGCGATGATTAAGGGTGCTGCGTCGGTGAGGGCGATGAATCCGAGTTTGGCTGCGGTAACTTCTGGGGCGTCGGCGGGGTTGATGTTGACTGCTGGGGCGGCGGTGGGCGAAGCGCCGCCGGGAGTTGCGTTAGAGGTGGTGGGACCGGAACTGCAACCGTGGGCTAGGAGGGTGCCGGCTGCTGTTGCTCCAGCGGTGATGATGAATTTTCTTCTAGAAAGGTTGCTCATTTGTCTTGAATTGTTGTTGTACTTTGAGATCTTGGAAATGTGAGATGTGAGATTGATTCGCGACCTTGGCATCGCATCTCACATGATGAGATTAGGCGTCGATCGACACTCTGCCGATCGCCCGTGCGCTGCAAGTTAAAATGAACCCTGGTTCTAAGTCTCGGGCCGCGTCGGGTTGGCTGTCGTAGACTGTTTGGCCTTCTAGGAGTTTTTGCTGGCAAGTGCCACAGCTTCCCGACCGGCAATTGCTGTCAAGTTCGATTCCGGCCCGTTCGGCAACATCGAGAATGAACTCATCTTCGCTGCAAGCAACTTCTTTGCCCGATCGAGCGAAAATGACAGTAGATGTCTGAGGTTTGGCTGCCGGGACTGCCGTTTCGTCCCTATCAACCGTCAGTTGTAGTTGCCGGTTCAGCGAAACTACATTTTCTTGAGATGGATTGGGAACGGCCCCGAAGTTATCGACTAACAGTTGGCGCAGCACTGGTTTGAGGTCTTCGCAAGGGATGCTTTTTTGGACGCAAGTACCCAAATGAGCGTCTTTGCCGACTGTGCCTCCCATGTAAATGTCTACACCTTCGAGGGTTTTGCCGTTCTTGCGAACTTTTGTTCCCATCAAACCGATGTCTGCTACTTGGGGTTGACCGCAGGAATTGGGGCAACCCGTCCAGTGAATTCTGACCGGTTTGGGAACTGACAGTTCGACTTCGAGTTCCTCAATCATTGCCACGGATCGGCTTTTGGTTTCGATGAGGGCGAAGTTGCAAAACTTAGCGCCGGTACAGGAAACCAATGCTCGCGTTAGAGGTGCGGGGTTGATCGAAAAACGCTGCAACAGCGGTTCATTGACCAGCGATTCAATCCGCGAGTCGGGAACGTTGGGAATAATGACGTTTTCTTCGACGGTGAGCCTGAGTTCGCCGCTGCCGTAAACCTCGGCAATTCTCGCCAAATCGAACAAATCCGATGCCTGCAGCCGTCCGACTGGAACGTGCAGCCCTACATAGTTGAGCCCTGATTGTTTTTGGGGGTAGATGCCGATGTGGTCGCGTTTGTCCGAGGTGATTTCATCTTTGGGCGCGGCGGCGGGCAAAGTGCGCCCTAATTCTTGTTCGACTGCGGCTCGGAATTGTTCGATTCCGAGTTCGTCAATCAGCCACATCAGCCGCGATTTTTGGCGGTTTGCTCTCGGGCCTTGATCGCGAAACACAGTTAAAATTGCTTTGCACAAATCTACAACGTCGCTGGGACTTGCCCATGCGTTGAGAGGAATTGCAGCTTCGCAGCGTTTGGCGGAGAAGAAACCGCCGACTAAAACGTTAAAGCCGATGTTGCCGTCTTTGTAAGCGGGTACGAAGGCGATGTCGTTGATTTCTGCGTGGACTGAGTTGTCGCGGCAGCCTGCGATCGCAATATTAAACTTTCTCGGCAAATTGGAAAACGCGGGGTTGCCTTCGCCGCTATTCGTAATCATGTCTTGGACTTCGTTCGCCAGTTCCCGCGTATCAATCAGTTCGTCGGCGTCCAGGCCAGCGACTGGGGAACCCGTGATGTTACGCACGTTGTCCATGCCAGACTGGATGCTGGTCATGCCCGCTTCTTTGAGGCGGCGGAAGATGTCGGGTACGTCTTCGATGCGAATTCCGCGCAATTGCAGGTTTTGTCTGGTGGTGATGTCGGCGCTGCCGTCCTCGCCGTAGCGTTGGACGATTTCTGCTAGCGTTCTGGTTTGATTGCTAGTAATGATGCCGTTGGGCAAGCGCAGCCGCATCATGAATTTGCCAGGAGTGACTGGCCGAAAGAAGATGCCGAGCCATTTGAGGCGGTGCTCGCGATCGGTTTCGTCCATTGCTTCCCAGCCGATCGCGGCGAAGTGGTCGAGTTCGGCTGTTAATGCTAAGCCATCTTTTTCGGCTTTGAGTTTTTCAAACTTATTCAGGCTCGCTTGGGCTTTGGGTTCTATTGTTTGGGTCATCGGTTTACCCTCGCTGCTGGCTTGTGGGGAGGTATTGACTTGGAGCATAAAGTGTGTGTTTCCTGCTAACCTTAGTGACTGTATGGATTTAAAACTGTATATTTAGTTACTAGATGGAATTTCTTTTAAGCATGGTTGGTCTTCTGTAAACTTGAGTTTGACTGGGCGCTGGCTCGAACGTCGCCAAACTATTTATGGTTATAGTTGCTACCGATGATTCGGTAGATCGCTCTGTTTCGATACACCTTTGTTATGAGCTAATGTAAAGCCCACGATTGTAAATATTCGTAGCTATTTTTACAAAAGATTGAGTTTTATGAATATTTCGCATAGAGCTCATGCGTTTTCTACATCGGTAATGGGTAAAGACACCCCTAAAACCGAAAAATCTCTCTAAATCTTTAGATTTAGGACGGAAGAGGGGGAAATTGGAATATCTAAGATTAAGGTTGTGAGTGCGATCGCAGACTTAAAACGAGATCGTCACAAAATTAGAGCGGTCGCTGTCACACAGTTTGCCTCAAAACATCACATTATGTGCTATGCCAGCGTCACTATTAATTTTTGGAGAACGAGAGATGATATAAGCATCGAATTCAGTGAACGTCTCATGCTTTTAGTTCAACTTATCCCCGGCGCTATTTCCGAAATGCTTGCCTCTGTTACGGATACAGGTTGTTTGACTTTAGCCGATCGCTACGGCTTGATGGCCGCTGTTTTGGACGACTCTCTCGACGATGAATACAGACATTCGATCAACCGCCTGCTGCGTTCTGTGATCAAGGGAAGAGTCAAGATAGTCAACGAACTGTCGGCGATATATTAACAGCATTTAAAAATTTGATTGATTTATGCAGCGCATAAGAGTGCAGAAACCATCGGCCGAGTTAGAAGGGACCCACGATGCCTGCAGCGGATGTAGAACCGGAAGTTTCTTCGGTGTTCTAAAAACGTGCGATCGTTCTTGCCGTATGATTTTTTTTGATTCTCCAATTCTCGCTTTGTGCGGCACTTACAGAAAAAGTGCTGATTCATGAGAGCCTGTTGGGTTGAACGCTGATGGTAAAATTAGTAAAATTGTTGTGCGCGATCGGCATTTGAGGAGTTGGAGGAATGAAGTCATCCCAACCAACGTAATTATAATTATTGAACAGCGCTGGGGATGAAAGACTATTTATGAAAATTATTAATCAAACAATCGAATTATTAATAGAATCCGGGCTCGGCATCTACAACAACATCACGCCCCCAATTGTCAAAATTAATTAGTAATTGATAAAAAATCAATTAAGTCGATCGGCATGAAAAAACTATAAGATATTGTAGAGGCGAGTACCGCCTATATGTGGACTAGCCGGCAGTTTATTGCTGTTCTCAACCGCCCAAACCCGGTAGTCGGTTTATTTGCACCTACAGCACTTATGCAGCCCCACTATAATACTGTGCCTGCGTCAGTCCTATATAGCAATCCTAAATGATTTGTGTAATTCTTGTAGGGGGCTCTCCCCACGCCCGGTTGCCCCGATGCAGGCTGAGGTAGGCACTTTTAGCACTACCCCTACATATTTTTACAACTGATGTGAGGATTGCTGTATTTAGCTACTCGCATGAGTTCGTTGTTTTAACCAATCTAGTTGATAGGATTTAGCCTGACCAAATATGTAGCAAAACTTTAAGGAATTCGGCCCGAATGTATGATTTACTAAATAAAAATTAAAAACAGTCGAGCGAGCATACTGGACAATTTAACAATGATTCCCAGGGAGCATTTTATGAAATCCATTGCTAAAAACAGCATCCACTGGACTTACTCAGTGGCTATTTTCTGTGCCATTTTCGCACTACAGCAACAAAAAGCTACAGCAGCAACGCTATCTAACGGCTGGAATTATGCGATCGATTCCTTCAACGACGGCGTGACAGGGCCCCAAATCGGTGGCGGGGAATTTGAATTTTACGGCATCGCCATCAAAGAAACATCAGATACAGCTTTTATCGCCATCAATTCTAATCTAAGTTTAGCAGGATATGCCGACCCACTAGCTCAAAGAGGCAACATCAACTACGGCGATTTATTCTTCAATTTTTCCGGTCAAAACTTCAATATAGCTAACGCAAACAGCAGCTTGTTTGGTATCCGCTTTGCCGAAGGAAATGACTCCGGCGTGGCGACAACAGGCGTTTACAGTAACGTTACTGCTAAAAACGTCACCCAAACTAACTCTGGCTTTAGCAATTTAAACCAATTCAATACGGTAGTGGCATCTCAAGGCGGAACCCCATCAATGGGCGATTTAGCGGCCACAGACCCATATTTTCAACAAACAGGAAACTCGACTATTCTCAACTCCATAGTTACGGGTACAAAAGTAGGAGAGATCAATTTTTTAACGCCAGCAACTTTGAGTGTCCTCGGTCTTAATTTCGCTCAGTTTAATGCCGTGGGTTCTCAAACAATTGGATTCAGTTTTAATAAATCCTCAATGCCTTCGGGGAACTATATTGCTAACTTTTTTGCCGAGTGCGCTAACGATGCGATCGCCATTAAAGGCTCTTTTGAACAAGGTTCTGCTGAACCAGTGCCAGAACCTGCTACTATCTTCGGTACTTTAGCCGGATTTGCGATTCTAGGCATTGGCGCAGCGAAACGCAAAATTCAGCGCAAGATTAGCTAAAATGGATTTTAGATCGATCCCCGTAGGGACACGGCAATGCCGTGTCCTGCACTTCATAAACTGCAATCTGCTGTATCTACTACTCCTCTAAGCTAGATTGAAATTGGCAGCATTAATCTGGCTGGCAGACACTCCATTCAGAGAAGCTAAAATCTGACCACTTGCTGACAAACGGATGAAAGTTGCACTGTTTTCTTGAGTAATTGACAGTTGGGAGAAAGTGAGATTGTTGGCGAGTATTAGCAAATCTTTGCCATCCTCAAAATCCAAGATAGTATCGATGCCAGAATTGGTGGAAAGCAAGAATCTATCGTTGCCAGCACCTCCTGACAAAACATCACTTCCCAAACCGCCAGTCAGCCAATCATCACCGTTACCACCCAGTAGAAGATCGGTGCCATCACCGCCATTCAAACTGTCATCACCGCGATCGGCAAACAAAACATCATCACCGCTACCTCCCAGCAATGTATCGTTACCATTGCCACCATAAAGAGTGTCATTCCCAAGGCATCCGTCTAGCAGATCGTTATTCTGATTTCCGCTTAAGAAATCATTGCCATCACCTCCGCAGATACTATCATCTCCGAAGTTACCATAAAGACTATCCTCACCTTCATTGCCAAAGATAATATCATTTCCCTTACCCCCAAATTCGATATCATTTCCTTGATCGCCGTCGATAAAATCAGCACCGACATTGCCAAAAAGTAAGTCGTTGTCTTCCTGACCATTTATCGAATCGTTGCCGCGATCGCCGAAAATGATATCTTCACCTTCACCGCCCAAAAGGATATCATTGTGTTTGCCACCAAACAGGATATCATTTCCCCGATCGCCGCTAACAAAATCATTTTGTTTGTTGCCGTAAAAAGTATCGTTGTTTTCGCCCCCGTATAAGTTGTCATTGCCGAAACCCGCATCGAATATGTTCGGGCTTGAACTGCCGTAAAAAGCATCATTGTCTGGAGTACCAAACTGGATTTCACCGCTGCCATTGCTGGTGATAGTATTTTCAGCTTGATTAGGTACATCCAAATTTGGATACTGAATAGTATTGCAAATGCAATCACTCTCAGTTGAAGTTGGTGTCGGCGTTTCCAGTGGCGTTGGCGTCGGAGTTGCCGATGGTGTGGGAGTTGGTGAAGTCGGAGTTGCCGATGGTGTGGGAGTTGGCGTCAGTGTCGGCGTCGGCGTCGGAGTTTCCGATGGCGTCGGAGTTTCCGATGGCGTCGGTGTCGGCGTCGGCGTCGGTGTCGGCGTCGGAGTTTCCGATGGCGTCGGAGTTTCCGATGGCGTTGGCGCTGGCGTCGGTGTTGGCGTCGGCGGTGTGGGCGTTGGTGTTGGCGTCGGCGGTGTCGGTGTCGGTGGTTCTGGTGTGGGCGTTGGTGTTGGCGTCGGCGGTGTGGGCGCTGGTGTCGGTGTCGGTGGTTCTGGTGTGGGCGCTGGTGTCGGTGTCGGTGGTTCTGGTGTGGGCGTTGGTGTCGGTGTCGGTGGTTCTGGTGTGGGCGTTGGTGTCGGCGTTGGTGGTTCTGGTGTGGGCGTTGGTGGTTCTGGTGTGGGCGTTGGTGTCGGTGTCGGTGGTTCTGGTGTCGGCGTTGGTGGTTCCGGTGTGGGCGTTGGTGTCGGTGTCGGTGGTTCTGGTGTCGGCGTTGGTGTCGGCGTCGGTGCAGTGTAGTTAATAATAGTTGTGGTAGCGGTATCAGCGGTAATTATCGGTGTTACCGCTGCGACGCCTGTGGGATCGGACAGGGTGACGGTAATAGTTTCATCGGGTTCAACCGTGGTGTCGCCTAACACATCCAGAGTGATGGTTTTTGATGTTTCACCCGTCACAAAATTAATCGTGCCAGTAGCAGTTGTTGCCCCAGAAGTGCCGCCGATATTGTTATAATCGCTGCCGTTGGTAGCTGTTCCTGCGATCGCATATTTGACGCTACTTGCCCCGTTAGTGACGTTGCTGCGAGTCACAGTGAAAGTTAGAGGTTTTTTGCCGCTATTACCTTCGTCAATGCTGGCAGTATCGGTGGCAATGGCATAAGCAACAGAAACCTGGTCTGAAATAGTTAGAGTTGTTGTTTTTGTGGAACCTGCAATCGCACCTGTAATTGTACCCAAGTTGAAAATTACAGTTTCGGGGTTTTCAGAGAGATTGTCAGGCTTGATAGTAACTGCAATATTCTTGGTGAGTTCGTCACCTGTTGCACCTGCGGGGAAGGTAATCGAAGTAGGGGAAAAGTTGTAGTCTGAATTTTCGGTGGCTGTGCTGCTGGGATCGAGGAGAATTGGCACAACTACATCGTTTAAGGGAGTGCCACCGGTGATGTTGACGGGAATATTAACTACTGTGTCTGTTGTTCCTTCCACACCGCTGTAACTGACCGCACCGAAATTAACTGTATTCGATGTATTCAGCAGAACCGAGACATTTTGACCGGAAGCCGTAGCTATATCCAACTTGCCGTCAGCATTAAAATCTCTCGCAACCGCAAAAGCAATATAACCATCAGTATTCGGGGCATACGGGAGCGTAAAGTTGCTGAGAGTACCAAATTTACCCGTACCATCTCCTGACAAGACTGAAAGTTCCCGAATGGTGTGGCTAGGCGTGGCTAAATCGACTTTGCCATCGCCACTAAAATCCCCTGCAACCACAGATTCGGGACCAAAAGCTAGAGAACGTCTGACACTAAAGTTGTTAGCAGTATCAAAATTACCCGTACCATCTCCCAAGAAGACTGAGACAGATTTAAAGCTGTCGTTATTGGCCGCGATATCGAGTTTGCCGTCGCCATTAAAGTCGCCTGTGACGACAGTGCGAAACTCAGTTCCGGGGGCAGTAAGGTTAACGGGGGAGTTAAAGTTGCCTTGACCATCTCCTAAGAAAACGGAGATGTTATCAGTCTCTGAACGGTTCGACGTGACTAAATCAAGTTTGCCGTCGCCGTTAAAGTCGGCTGTGTCAAGAGTAAACTTGCGTGTTTGTGTATTAATCTTAACGGCAGTGCCAAAGCTACCAGTACCGTCTCCCAAAAGTATTGAAATGAAGTTATCGAGGTCAGGAGTTGTGGCTAAATCTAACTTGCCATCTCCATTAAAGTCACCGGCTACGATCGACTTATGATCTATATTTTCACCAAAGTTGGTAGGATCGCCAAAAGTGCCAGTACCTGTCCCCAACCGGATGGAAACGAAATTGCCGTTACCTTGTGAATCCTGACGATTCGCTACAGCTAAATCGAGTTTGCCGTCTCCATTAAAGTCGCCCACTCCAACGCCAGTGGGATTCTCCTTACCTGCTGGCTTAAGTAAGCTGATAGGAGTACCAAAGCTGCCCGTAGTGCCCGTCCCCAACAATATGGAAATATCTCTTGGGAAGAAGCGATCCTGCTTACCTGTCACTACTAAGTCGAGGAAACCGTCACCGTTAAGGTCGCCCGTATCAATGTCTCCAGCATTTGGTACAGTATAGTTCCTGGCTTCACTGAAGGTTGCAAGGACGTGGCTGTATGCTGCTAGAATTTCGGGCCGAAATGCTAAAGAGGCTGCAATTTTCCCGGTTGTTACTTCTAGTTCCCAGTCGCCGCCTTTTGCTGCACTTCCGGTGAGGTTTTTGGAGGCGGCAACGTTGGTATTTGTGAGTTGGGCGATGCGCTGGATGAAGGTGAAGGATGTCAATGCGACATTGCAACCGTAAATCAGAATGTCCGCACCCAGATTTAAAGCGCTTCCCCACTGCTGAAATTGCTTGGAATAAGTTTCCAGATTTTCAGAACACAATCTGGTTTTGCCCAGTTGCAAGCTGCCGGGAGCTCCGTGAGAAATGATGTGAATGCTATCTATATTGCTGCGATCGTCCAAAACTTCCGTAATTTGGTCGATCGCATCCCTGTCCCCATCCAAAACCACTACTTCCGTACCCGGTGTTACTCCGGCAATCAAACTTTGATAATCTTCAACTTGAGAATCGATAAAGGCGATCGCATTTCCTAAAATTTGACAATTAAAATTTCGCATCACACCACCTATTCCTGGTTTAAAAAAGAGTGAAAATTTGTAGTCTCAACCATAACGGTTTATTGCAGAAAACTCTGTAAAGATTTGCTAAAGATGTATTTATCAATAGTCCCTCGATCGACCTTGGGAGTGCCAAGAGTGCCTCCCCCCGCCCACGATGGCAACCGCAGGGGGATTGCCCCTATAAAGAATAGGGGATATGCAAATCGGGTCGATCGCACTTTCTATCGTATTTTTATTAAATCAGGTGGCTATTTGAGAACTTGAGTGAGTTCTCATCGACTTCTCATCGACTTTTGATTGGACCTCTCCCATAATTAAGTTTTTGTGCAGATGGGACAAGGCGTAACGCAATGAAAATAGTTAAAATTATTAAGTAATCTTGCGGGCGATCGAGACTTCGGTACAAACGATATATCTAATAGACCTCTTGCAAAAAAAATATGTGTTATCCTTAAAAGTCTGCTCGATTTTAGGTCAAACTTTGAATTATTGGGTTGATTGGCATCTCCTTAAACTTGCCGGGCCTGCTAGACAATAAAATTGTCTAAACTTTCTATAATAGCACAAAATTATTTTGCAAGAGGTCTAATAGAGGTAGGGACACGGCATTGCCGTGTCCCTACGGGGATATTGATAGTACCTATAAACCTGCAATCTGCTGTAAATTGACACAAATGCACTGCCAACCCTAGCCGGATCGACTGTCACAATCTTGATCGCACCTAAAAAGCTTATGGATAGATAAAATGCGCCCAAACATTCCCATCTGGCCCAGCAACTTGATTGACGTAACTGTAGGGATACATCAACTTTCTCCCCTCAGTATCGCTGTAACCAGTGAGTGCATTTCCCCAAGGATCTTGCACTATATAACCCTGAGAATTGTAGCCAATTACAGTAAGAATGTGACCGGCCGCAGTAAAATCTCCTGCTAAAACTACTGGCCGCCGATTCAGCAATTCCGATCGCACCTGGGCCCACGTGCGAGTCGTACTAAAACTCGTCTTAAACCCGTAAGCCTGAATCAGCGCCGAAAGCACGCTGTGATCGGTTTGAGAACCCTGGCCGGCATAATCGAAACACCACTGCAACAACTCATCCTCCAACTGTCCGCCCCCCTCAGAACGAATGCCGTAGTAATAAAGTACCATCGCGATCGAAGTTACGTTGCAAGTAGACCAGTCAAAACGCGGATTGTCCCGCTGGGAAAAATACGGCACGTTCAATTCCACATTGTTCGGAACCGGATCGAAAATTTTATCTCCCCGCTTGAACTGAACAAAACTAGGAAAAACATAACCTGTATTGCCCAAATTCGGCAGTTCTTCAGTCAGGGAAACTTTCAGGTGAGATCCTTCTGCACCGTAGCTGTTCACGCCATAAACTCGACCTAAAGGCAGCGTAGTTTTCTCGGTACTGCTCAGGCTAGCAGAATCTACCGGCTGTTTTTTAAAGACAGTTGCTTGCAGGATTGTCATCGTCAAAGCATCGGGGTCAAAGGGAACTTCTTTGCCGTCTTTTTTAATTTTAACGTCCTGCCAATAAATAAATCCGATATTGCCGAAACCGGGAATAGATTCGGCGAGAGTTACTCGGAAATGCCCCAAAATGCAGGCATAACCAGTAATGGCATAGGTGCTGCCTAAAGTTATTTGAGCAACTTGATCGGCAGGCAGTTTCGATGAATCTTCGGGTTTAGATTTAATCTGAGTTGTTTGAGTTACCAACAGTTGAGCGCTGACGTTACTATTCGGTACGTCAGCCAGGTTAAATTTTAGGATTTGAGTACCTTTTGCCAACTGAACGTCGGGTTCATAAAAATAGCCAAAAGTGCCGATCGGCCAAATTGCTGAATCCAGAACCACCTTGAGATGCCCGTCCATAAATCCGTATTTGCTCACCGCCAAAGTCTGGCCTGCTTTGACAAAAACTTTTTGCTGATTGTTGAGCCGGGAAGAATCAAGGGGGCCTACCTTAAACAAAGTGTCAGAAACTATCTTTAAGGTCAAACCTCGTCCGACAGTTAGCGGATCGGAAGTTACGGCAATGTAAATTATTTGGCTGCCAGTAACGTTGCCTTTGCTGTCAGTTGCCCGCAACCTGAGCCACCGAGCTCCAGCTACGCTAAATCCTTTAGACAAATTAACTTGCCAAGTGCTAGCCTCTTGGTTTAGCGTGACGCTTAGGGGAAATTTATCCTCAGCTATCACGTCAATTTTTGCTGCTTTTTCTCGGTCAAAAGTACCCCGAAGGACGATCGGCTGATTTACTAAAACTTCTGACGGCCCTTGATAAGTTAAATTCACAGCGGGATTAAAAGATTTGCCACCGCGGCTGAATTGCACAAAATCGGGATAAATGAAACCCGTATTGCCAAATTGCGGCAAATTCTCGGTCAGCGAGACTTTTATGTGGCTTTGTTCGATCGAGAATCCGGCAATTCCGTAAATCATTCCCGCCGGCAAGGTAATTTTTTCTTGGGGTGGCAGGCTAGCGGCATTTATCGGCCGCTTTTTAAACACAGTCGTTTTGATGATTGTCATCGTAACAGCATTTCTATCATACTCAATTCCCCTGCCGTCTCGCAAAATTTGGACGTGCTGCCAGTACAGAAATCCCGAAGTTCCTAAGTTAGGAACTGCCTGAGCAAAAGCGACTCGGAAATGGTTTTCCACGCAAGCGTAGCCGAGAATATTGAAAGTTTCTCCTGGGTTAAATTGTAATTTTTGAGTGGGTCCTAAAGTTCCAGAATCTGTGGGGGTGAACTTTAACCAGGTCTTTTTGATCACCCACAGTAACTGCATTCCAGGCGGCGGGGTCGGCAACTCGGCGCGATCGAATATGAGAATTTTTGCGCCTTTGGTTATAAGTACGTGTTTTTCGTAGAAAAAACCAGAGGTTCCCACCGGAGGAATTGGATTATTTAGTTGAACATTCAGGTGTCCGTCTTCTAACTGGTAGTCTCTAATTTGATAAATTTTCCCTGCTGGTATGTCCGCTTTTTGCAGCTCGTTGAGATTGCTGGCGGGCAGTGTTCCGGCTTTGAATTTGGTATCTGTGAGAGTAATTAACGTGAATAATTGAGCGGGTGACCCAGAAGCAGGATTAACTTTGATATTAATTGTTTGTTGGCCGAGAACTTTGCCGGTCTTATCACTTGCCCTCACCTGCACTGTGCGAGTTCCTGCGCTATCGAATCCTTTTTCTAAACTGATGTTCCAAATGCCTCTAGAGAGATTTAGCCCGACATTCAGGGCATTTGAGCCTTCTGTTGCTGAAATCGCTGCCACTAGATTTTTGTCAAAAGTGCCAAGTAAGACAGCGGCTCTATTGACCTCAATTTCTCGCGGGCCTAAGTAACTCAAAATAATTTTGCTGCTTGTCATTATATATCCCTCTACCTACTTAATTATTCAGCTAAAGCAAGGATAACTTCTGATTTTATCAAACACAATGACTTGAACCAGGACAAAATGGCTCCTAGATTCAGCCTACGGGCGGTTAATGCCTTTTCCAGTATAAGTTTTTAATTATTGGCGGGAGTTGCGCCACAAATCTAACTTTAGGCGTACAATAAGCACCTTAAGCGAATATATGCCTGGTTGAGAGGATTTGTGGTGCAAGTTTTAAGGGAAGAAATTTAGTTCGAGTAGGTTGTTTCCCCCTGAACCCTTGACCCATCACTGGCTGAGTCAGGACTTACGAAAAAAACCCGGTTCCTACGAGAATATTGCCTATAGCAACGAGGCATCTAGTAAGAAACCGGGTTTTTAGCCGTTTGGTGCGTCAAGGAAGGTTAGTGCGATCGACTAAACTTCGACTAAACTATGGTGACGAGAATATCTTGAGCGTGAGTGTCAACTTTCATGGTTTCCCCCTCATAAACTTGAATGATTTTGCCGGTGCCGTCGATGACGAAAGTAACGCGCTTGGCATAATCGCCTTTCTCGACATCGTAAGCTTTGGTAATCGTGCCATCAACATCTGCTAATAACTGGAAAGGCAAACCGTATTTCTCTGTGAACTTTTGGTGCGATTCCTCGTTGTCGCGGCTGACACCGAGAACTACTATATCTTTGCCTTTGTATTCTTCATGGGCTGCTTTGAAGCTTTGGGCTTGTCTGGTGCAACCGGGGGTGTCATCTTTAGGGTAGAAATACAGGATTACGGTTTTACCGGCGAATTGGGACAGGGAGACGGTGTTGCCGTTGGTGTCTTTGGCGGTAAACTGAGGGGCAGCGCACCCAACTGGTAATGTCATAGTTTTGTTTCCCTTGCGATTTACCAAGCTATTTTAGTTGATTTTGTGCTGCTACCGTCAATCTTGTGAATGCGAGGTTCGGGATTGAGTTCGTCCCAGGAAAATTTTACGCTTGGAAATAGTTCGATCGGGTGATTTTCTGCGTTGACTTGCGGGCGATCGCGTGTTAGATTATAACTGTTTCATCTTATTATAAAATTTTTGTAATAAAGGTAACAAATTTATGAAGCTAGATATTTTTGACTATGTGTACAATAAAGGTCTGCCTGGTGAATGGCGAGTCGAAGAATGTCGATTAAGCCAAACAAATTTAATTGTGGGTAAAAATGCTAGTGGCAAATCAAGAATTTTGAGGGCAATACATACTCTATCAGAGTTACTATCCGAAAGTGGAGCTCTTGCTCCTCGACCCAAAAGCTATGAATGGCATTTGCAGTTTGATACTGATCTGCCTGAACAAAAAACAGAATATATATTGAAAATAGAGAAAGGTCTTGTAATTAAAGAAAAATTAATTATAGGCAGTAAAAGCAATGAGCCACTTTTAGATAGGGATGAATCGGGCAAAGGTACTATCTTTGCTAAAGAACTTGACCAAGATATTCGGTTTCAAACTGACCCAAAAGAGCTCGCAGTTGTTAAGCGTAGAGATTCTATTCAGCATCCATTTTTAGAGGATTTATATCAATGGTCTAGTTCCCTAAGATTTTATGAGTTTGGAGCACAGCTAGGTAAAAATACCATGGCTCGTATTCCTTCCACAATGGAATTACTGAAAAATAAAACCGATTTCAAAGATTCTGATTTTGTGGTCGGTATATTTGTGATTGGAAAACAGGAAAGAGGCGATGAGTTTATAAAAGCAATTCTCTCGGACATGAGACAAATTGGTTATAAATTATCAGGGATTGGCACAAAAGTGCCATCTTTAATTAATCCCGATATTTCTGCTGTTGACAGCCCCGATAACTTACCACAATTTTTATATATTCAGGAAGAAGATTTAACGTCGGTTACAGAACAATCAGAAATGTCACAAGGAATGTTTCGAGCTTTATCATTGTTTATTCAAATCAACTACTCTTTACTAGCGAGTAAACCTAGTTGTATTGTGATTGATGATATTGGAGAAGGATTAGATTATCAACGCTCTTCCTCTATAATTAAAATTCTAATAGACAAAGCTCAAACAGGATTAATTCAACTTATTATGACTACCAATGATGAGTTCATTATGAATGGTGTTCCGATAGAATATTGGTCATTGATTGAACGAACTCGTGGGAGTGCAAAATTACATAATATTTATAATTCACGCGAGAAGATTGAGGAGTTTAAGTTTATTGGACTTAATAACTTTGATTTGTTCACCAGTGAGTTTCTGTTACAAAAAGAAGGTGATGAAGAAGCAGCATAAATTATGACACAAAAGAAAATTGCTTGTTTTGTGGAAGGACAAACAGAACAGATATTTGTTGAAAGGTTATTTCAGGAAATTGCGGGATACAAAGAAATAGATATTGAAACTTATAAATTTCAAGGTGGCAAAGCTAGTCGTATAATTCAACCACTTAAATTAAGTACCATAAAAAATGCTCCTTTTTTTGTTCTTTTATATGATTGCGGTTGTGATGCTAATGTAGTTTCTGATATCGGAAAACAGCATGAAAGTCTAACGAATAGTGGCTATGAAAAAATTTTAGGCTTGAGAGATTTATACCCAAAATCTTTAAGTGAAAAGGGACAAGTAGAAGGAGGAATTAAAGGATGGTTGAAGCGGGTGCAGCCAATGGGAATTCCAATTTATATAACTTTAGCTGTTATGGAAATAGAAGCATGGTTTTTAGCAGAATGGCATTATTTTTATAAATTAGATAGCCGTTTAATCCCAGATTTTATTTTGCAACAATTAGGTTTAGATTTAATAAATATTGATATTGAACAAAGACCACATCCCAGTCAAGATTTAAAGGATATTTATCGATTAGTAAGTAGAAATTATGATAAAAGTGAAATAACTTCGCAAGAGATTATAAATAATCTTGATTATGAATTTTTGTATTTGGACTTGGTTAAGAGAGTTAACCAACTCAAAAGGTTTATTGATGAGATAGATAGTTTCTTGGTTTAGTAAATCAACCGCCAAACTTACCATATAATCGGTAACAATAAAAAACATAATACCTATTCAGAGGTTCTCTCAATGACTTTTATCCCATCCGAAGCGTTTAAATCTATTAGTTATCCCGATCGCACCGTCAAAAGAGCCGATCGCGCCGTCCGCTGTTCCCCTTTTCAATTACACTTCTTCCAGACCATCCGCGATAACAGTGTTTTCCTAACTGCGATCGCCTCAAATTCCGGTGTTGAAAGTGGCTACACCCGATCGCCCGTATCCGAACTCGTAGCGGAAAACTCCCTACTCTGGCTGATTCAAGTCGGCGTGTTGCGACGGGAAGTAGACGGACAAGGGATTACCGACAGTTTTCGCCTCACGCCCCTGGGTCGCCAACTCGTGGAAAAATGGGAACAGGAAGGACAGGGAGTGCCGGATGCTTCATTGTGCGATCGTATGGGAAATGCCGTTAGTCGCGGGTTGGGAGTATTTCTATGAGGGGTTTTCACTTGCCCTAGTCCGACATTCCGACATTCCGACATTCCGACATTCCGACATTCCGACATTCCGACATTCCGACATTCCGACATTCCGACAGGGAATGAATTCCCTGTCTCATAGCGAAAGTCGGTTAAAACTGAGATCTTGCACCATTCTCAATTAGCCATACTGCCAACCACTAACAGTGATGTCAAAACCCTGCTGAC